>CAMDDI010000108.1 GCA_945890905.1 Bacteriovorax stolpii | reverse complement strand
AATCTTGCGATCATGTCCTGAGTTTGCACACTAGGTACTATGGGAGCATCAGGTGGAAACCCCATACGGTTTTTAGAAGAGTAGGGTGCATAGTTTCCGATGATCACTACACCAATGGTTGTGGCGTTGGCGAGGATGGTATTTCCCCGAACTTCTTTGGGATCAACTCTAAATCTTCCGCCTTCTCTTCCGCAGAGAATTTTTCCATCTTTTTGAAAATCTAATTGCTCTGGAGTTGCAGGAATATAAATTCCAGTTCCCGCATGAGCACCTTGCAGTCCTAGGGGGCGACCTTCTGTTACTGTAGGCCTAACATTACTCATCCCAGGATAAGGGGAATTCACAATGAAACTATAGGCCGACATGTACCAATTTTTTTCTAGATGATAGCGATTGATATCTATTGCAGTTCTATCAGGAGGAGTTTCACTATGGTGAAGCACTATTGTATCCACCATCTCAATAGGGCGACGGCAAAATTCGGACCGTCGGTTCCGTGCCAAATTGAGTCTTACCACCGGGATTAATTCAATGGGAACTTGAGGAATTGGAGGAGAAGGCAGCATTGACCCTGGTAAATTGAGATAAGGTACACAGTTAGTGCAGTCGTCATGCGACCATGCTGAAAAACTCAATAAAGCGATCACTAACCATTTCATTGTGGACCTCATGAACTTATCGGTGAAAACCCAGAGGAACTTGAGTGATTTGATTGGTCAATAAAGGCTTGAGATATCTCCTAGTTAAGCTATATGATATTGATAGGGAGCAAACTACATGGAATTTAAGAGTTTTAAAGACTTCTATCCTTATTATATGCGACAGCACGCAAATATGACTTCGCGTCAGCTCCATTTTGTAGGGACCTGCGGTGTCATTTCCCTTCTTCTTCTTTTCTTTTTTACGGGGAATTTGATGGTTTTAGGCCTTCTTCCTCTGATCAGCTACGGCTTCGCCTGGACTGGGCATTTTCTCTTCGAAAAAAATACTCCTATCGCTTTCAAGCACCCGGTCTACACTTTGCTTGGGGACTTCAGAATGTTTTGGGATATTTTGACGGGAAAAGTTAAGGCCTTTTAGTTCTTCTCTAAAACAAGACCCTTTAAATAACTTCCTTCCGGAAATCCTTTAAGAGTTGGACAGTCCTGAGACAAACCCACTCGCGAATGCAGTTTATAATTGAGCTTTAATTCATTTAAATTATCTTGAATCGTTTTATCAAATTTCTGAGAAGTTACTTGGTGAGTATTGAGGAAAATAACTAACTTGCCTTTTGGTGCTAGTAAAGAATCCATCTTCTTTAAGAGATCCCGGTAACTTTTAATCGCAGATGTTCTCTTATCTCCATCTGAAGATGATGAAGGAGGATCACAAATGATCACATCAAAAACTCTTTTCTCATTTTGCATACTCGATAAGGCATCATCTGAACTCAAGGTCATGGCCTCATGCTGAGTGTGATCAAGTTCCGGATTCAGAGAAATATTTTGCTGGAGCCATTCAATGTATTTTGGCGATAAATCAACGGAAGTGACCTGAGTCGCTCCAAGCTTCATGGCCCATAATGAAAAAGCACCAGTATAGCTATAGAGATTGAGTAATCTTGATCCGGGGCCTATGAGACTTTTAAGTTGATGGCGGATTGAACTCATATCAGTGTAGAGTCCGTGATCATAAGAGCTGCCAAGACGGATTAAGTACTGCAAACCAAATTCTTGCAGATGAAATTCATCACGCCTCTCAGGATCAAGAGCATTCGTAGGAAGTTTTTGCAACTCGCGGGTCTCACCACGCAATTGGAACCAAACATTTTCATCTTTGATTTCGGGAAAAACTTCTTGAATTGTCGTCTGAATAATTGATTTATAGCGGGTCCAAAAACTAGTGAAAAACTGAATTAACACTCGGTCTTTGAGTCTTAAAACAAAAAGTCCTGGAAGTCCGTCAGCTTCACCAAAGGCCAAGTAATAGTTTTCTCTCTCTTTGAGTTCTTTTTGTAGAATTCTTTTCTCACAGGCCTGATCTAAGCGGGCCTGAATACTTGCAGTGAAATGCACCACTTCGCGGTCATAAGGAGGTTTTGTACTCCAAACTCTCGCTTTAATATTTTTGTGTTGAGGATCGTGAATAAGCAGGGCCATGGGACGTTTGCGCTCATCAGTGGCCACGACAAACTCAGATTGTCTTGGGAAGCGTGTAGAAAAATTGTCAGCAGTAATCCAAGGATGTCCGGTACGTATCAATTTAATTGATACAGGATGGATTAAGCATTCAGGAATTTTATTCATTGCTTAAGTTTGTTCAATTGCTCTTCAGTCTTATCAAGAAGACGGAGTAAAATATTTGTAGCTAAGTAAGGATTATGCATGTGATCAGTCATCTTAAGACTTTTCATGACTTCTTGGCACTCACTGGTCACATTTTCTTCAAATGGATTAAAGTGCAGGCCAAGGTATTGTAGCTTTTTCATAATCAGCTCTACCGAAGGCAAGTCATCTAGATCCAAAATCATTTGCTCAAAGCCCAAGACATAAGCATCGTGATCAGTTGCTGGGATAGAAGAAATTTCTTGTTTCGGATTTGAAATCATATTCTTGAAATTATGACATTGAGTTGCAGCCTGTCAACGAAACGCCGATAACCCTTAATAAATTACTTAAGGGGATTTTGTGATTTCTGCCCTCATCTATTCTTTGATTATATTTGGTTTAGTCTTGTGGGTTGAGCAACCTCAATTGATCCCACTTAACCCTCTGAAAGTGCGACCGAGTCCAGCTGATATGCTGGAAGACTGGTTGAAAAAATTTAATTGGGGAAACCGCTCAGAGCTGAACGGAAAATCCGCCCTCCCACGATATAAATTCTACACAGAAGTGGTGGAAGTTCTTTTAAGTCTTGCAAGGCGGATGGGCGGAAATTATCAGGAGTCACTTCTATATTTAAGAAAAGGTCTTCAATCTGATAGGCAGTTTGAAAAAAAATTAAAAGAGATGATCTTGGGTACCTGGTTGCAGATGGGACTTATGATGGTTCTTACCTGGGCCTTTATTTCTGGAGCGCTGTTCATTGTTGATATTAAAGTTGCTCCCCTTAAATTGCTGCTGATTCTCGGCTGGCAATCCGTGGGGTTGTCCTGCTTGCCCTTTCTGATTAAGAAATATCGACAGAAATTTTTTGCTGATATTGGAAAGTTGTGGAAGATGCTCTACGTCCTCAATTCCTTGGCCCGCGTGCCGCTATCCCGTACCGAAATTCTCCAGATGGCAGGAGTCGGGGAATTAAAATTGATCCAACAAAAAAATCTGATTCACATCGTTGAGAAACTCAAAGAAACCTGTCAACGTGCTTTAAAACAAGGTGGAAGTTATGAAGAAGAGGTTAAGTCTCTGATGGAAGAACTTCAGTTCCAAGAGAAATGGCACTTTGAACTCTTTGAAAAAAGACTCACGGTGATAAAACTTGTCCTCCTTGCGGTCTTTTTCCTCCCTTCTTATTTGGCTTTTATCTTCCTTCTCATAGGGGATTTGATGACTTTGATGTAGTTTTCTGCTTTAATAGGGTTTCTTAAAATTCAAAGGAAGACCCAATGGCCATTGTAGATGACAAAAAAATCATTTTTGGTATGCATAAGGTTGGAAAAATCTATCCACCTAAAAGACAAGTTCTCAAAGATATCTCCCTCTCATTTTTTCTCGGCGCCAAAATTGGCGTACTCGGTCTTAATGGTTCTGGTAAATCTTCACTTTTAAAAATCATAGCTGGCGTTGATAAAGATTTTCTTGGAACGGTAACGGCCAACAAAGGAATCACTTTCGGATACCTCGAACAGGATCCAAGACTTGATCCCAATAAAACTGTTCTTCAAGTCGTTCAAGAGGGACTTCAGTCTCAAGTGGATATCGTCAAAGAATACGAAGACGTAAACAATAAGTTTGGCGAAGAAATGTCGGACGCTGAAATGGATAAACTTGTGGCCCGCCAAGCTGAGCTCCAAGATAAAATGGATCACCAAAATCTTTGGGATCTGGATTCTCGCTTAGAGCTTGCTATGGAAGCCCTTCGTTGCCCTCCATCTGATCAACTCTGCGGAGTTCTGTCGGGTGGTGAAAAACGCCGTGTAGCTCTCTGCCGCCTTCTTCTCTCGGAGCCAGATGTACTACTTTTAGATGAGCCTACCAACCATCTTGATGCTGAAACTGTTTTCTGGCTTGAGCGCCACTTGCACGCCTATAAGGGCACAGTCATTGCCATTACCCATGATAGATATTTCCTCGATAACGTTGCCGGCTGGATCCTTGAGCTTGACCGAGGTCACGGAATTCCTTGGGAAGGAAATTACTCTTCTTGGCTTGAGCAAAAATCAAACCGCCTAGCTCAGGAAGAAAAAACTGAATCAAAACGTCAGAAGAAAATGCGCGAAGAGCTTGAATGGATCCGCATGTCTCCTAAGGCCCGTCAGGCCAAATCAAAAGCACGTATCGCTAACTACGAGCAGATGCAAACTGAATCCACAACTGAAGCCCGTAACGAAACCAACGAACTCTTCATCCCAGCAGGGCCTCGTCTTGGTAACGTGGTGATCGAAGCCAACGAAATCGCCAAAGCTTTCGGCGATAAACTTCTCTATGAAAACCTCACTTTCAAACTTCCTCCTGGAGGAATTGTGGGAATCATCGGACCCAACGGTGCCGGTAAAACAACTCTCTTTAATTTGATCACTGATAAGTTAAAACCCGACGCTGGTACATTCAAAGTGGGCGAGACTGTGAAGCTTGCCTACATCGATCAGTCCCGCGAAATGAATGGTGACTCAACCATCATGCAAGAAATCAGTGGTGGCCTTGATCTGATGAAGATCGGCAATAAAGACATGAACTCCCGCGCTTATATTTCAAAATTCAATTTCTCTGGTGAAGACCAAAGTAAACGCATCAAAGAACTCTCGGGTGGTGAGAAAAACCGCGTGCATTTAGCGAAAATGCTTAAAGAAGAAGGCAACGTTCTTCTTCTGGATGAGCCTACCAACGATCTTGATGTAAATACACTTCAGGCTCTAGAGCGCGCTCTCTTAGACTTCGCTGGTTGTGCTGTAGTGATCTCCCATGATCGCTACTTCTTAGATAGAATTTGTACTCACATGCTCGCCTTTGAAGGGGATTCAAAAGTGACTTGGTTTGAAGGAAACTTCCAAGACTATCACGAAGATCTTCGTCGCAGATTGGGTGATAAGGCCGATGTGCCTCAGCGCTTAACTTACAAAAAACTTAAACGAGATTAATTAAGGGGCCGAAAGGCCCCTTTTTTACTAGAAAATCTCGGCGCCGTCGAAGCCTTGCGTTACGTTCTCATAAAACGCGACTCCCTTTTCCGAACCAAGTATCTTTATCACTTCCTTCACTTTTTTATTTTCCATATACACCACGTACTCTAAATTTCTACACATCAGCTCCATCACTTTTTCAAAATTCAAGCTCGCTTCACCCGAGTATAGAGAAAATAGAAGTGCCACCCGATGAAGAGCATCGTGGGCACTGGAAGCATGGAGAGTTCCCATGAGTCCACTGTGGCCCGTGTTCATGGCCATGAGAAAGGGGACAACTTCATGAGAGCGCATCTCCCCCAAGACAATGCGGTCTGGACTGAGTCTCAATGCATAAGAGAGATAAGCTTTGAGGGATGTCTCAGCTGTTTGGCCTGAAAGAAGGCGCGTCTGATGGGGATGAGAAGAGAGTATTTCGTAGGTATCTTCGAGCACGACTAAATGCTCTGATGGAGGGACAAGATCAATAAGTGTAGTGAGCAGAGATGTTTTTCCGGAACCCGTTGATCCAGCAATCAGCATATTCTTCTTATTTTTAACCAGATCTTCCAAGCACTCACTTTCACCGAATGATGAGAGCGAATAGGATTTTTTCGCCAAGCTACGAATCATAAGCTTGGAAATTCCATGAGGCGAAGTTGAACCATGAATCAAGCTTAAGCGATAATTCTTCCCAAAAAGTTCTCCATGAAAACTTGCAAAAGGATTTTGAACATTCCAATTCTGGTGAAAACGAATAGATAAAATCTCAAGCCACAATTGCCAGTCATCTTGGTGCAAAGGGATCTCGATATCAATTTTTTCACCACTAAAACTTAAGCGCTGAGAATTCTCAACAGAATGAAAAAAGAATTCAGTACCTTCAAAATTCAAAATTTGCTGAAGAAATGGCCACTCAGTTAAAGACTGAAAATTGTCTTTAATCGCCTGAAGATCTTCCGCAGACTCCATGACCGGCAACTCTTGAAAAAAGCTATCCCAATCTGGAATCAACCCTTTGTTCAAGGAAAGAATCAGAAGCCTTCTTGAATGGGCCAAGGCCCCACTTCGATCTAAGGGCACTTCAGCTTCACGAAATAAGCTCAGCATTATTGAACCTCTTCTAAAACAACATAGCCATAAATCTGCTTATAAGTTTTCTGGTCTGATTTTGATTCAAAAAGATGCTTGAGAATCGGAATTTCAGATAAAAAAGGAATTCCTTTCTGAGATTTATCAGAAGTCTGAAAACCGATTTGGAAAATTTTCATAGGCACGCCAATTTCTAGAAGGATGGAGGAGATCTCTTTGCTTCCGCTAATGGCCTTATCCACAGGACGAGAAAATTCGGTTTCATATTCTAAGAGAAGCTTGCCGTAAGACTCAGAAATTTTAGTTTTAATCCGAAGACCTGCAAAACGCCAGTCAATAGGTGCAATCACTGTCGCCCCCTGTTGAGCAATATTTTGATAGGGAATTTGTGAGCCGATTTCAACAATTTGAGGGGTGTTGATGTTAACCACCATCTCGGGTTCAGCCAGGGATGATAAATCCATACGAGACTGCTGCAGGAGAACTGAGTTATTGTCGATGAGCTTTCGAATTCCATCCACAAAAAGATCTTTGACTGAGGCCTGGAGTTTATCAAGCCCCATGTGAATTTCAAGGCCATCCATTCTCTCAAGCTGGATGAGTTTTAATTTAAGGGTGTAATTTTTATGTTTTAGCCGGGAGTCCTGCTGAATAAAGGAAACACGGTAAAACGTAGCAAGCTGCTTTAATAGATTGGGATTATCATTTCCTTCATAAAAACACATGATATCCAGCCAATCTGCCTGGCAAGTGACTGATGAAAAACCATTGGCATAAAGCTTTTTATAAATTTGTCCTACGATATGGTTTCGGAGACCGGCTTCGAGACTAATCTTGAAAAATACCTGGTCTTGGAACTGAGATTTAATTTTTTGAAGGTAGAGATAATCAGAGAAATCACTCAAAATTCCCGAAGCGGTCATGACTGGCCCTTTAATATCAATGACTAGATTGAGATTTTTGAGAGCGTCGGCCAATTGGAAGGTTTTGAGGAATTTCTGTTTTGAGAGGACATAGAGGCTTAAGGTTTCTTTGCCATTTTTGGTCCAGACCACCACATCCGTGAAGCCAACCTTTTTACCCTTCACTAAAAGTTTACCGGTTTTAGGCATTAGCTTATAAGAGATTACCTCGGGGTTGCCCACGGAGAAATTTTTAAGACCTACAAAGCTCAGTTCCTTCTGTTCACCCTTTGCCAAGACGATATCCGAAGGAGAGACCTGAGAATATGCTGCACCTGGCAATAGGAGGAACACTTTGACAAACAAAACCCTAGTAGTTACATTGAGGAGCTTCAAAACTGATAAATCGTAAGTTTTTAATTGGGAGATATTTATGGCTTCAAGAACCGCAGTTACAGAAAATCGTCGTAAAGCTAAACACAGAGCAATGGGTGCTAAGAGAAAAGCTGCTAACAGAAACAAAGGGACTACACCTAAGTTTGCTGTCCATGAAGATGGCGCTCCTAAAGCAACTAAAGCTGCTGCTCCTAAGACTGCTGCTGCTCCAAAAGCAAAAGCTGCTCCGAAAGCTAAAGCTGCTGCAAAAACAACTAAGTAATTCATAAGGCTCCTATGGGGCACGAAAGATTTTAAGAGATTCGTTAATGAATCCTCGATCAACGGAGACCACTAAAAGGTCTCCGTTTTTTTTGAGGCACAGATCAAGCTTTCCTTTCACTTTTAATTCATCACATGCTGGCACTTCTTTTAATGCAATCAGATCATCGGGCACTTGATACTCGCTAGTGAAAATATCTTTTACACTTTGAGCACGTGTGAGTTCCATTTCGTGATAGACGTGAATGGGTGAGGCCATCACATTCATGGTGATAAAAAAACTAATAACGTATTTCATGAGTTGCTCCCTGAGTGTGTCGGCGTTTGAAACTTAAATTTTTTATATAAGGGAGAATCTCCCAATGCTCGTGCTGAAAAATTTGATTAGCCTCATTTTCGTGAACGCTCACCACATGAATTCCGGCTTCAGCCTGATAAGCTTTCAAGACTCCCGTAATACTCGCTCCACTCCCACGGTGAACCAGTAAAACTTTCTTCCCTTCCACAAAGGGAGTAGAGAGCTGAGCGATGAGCTGAACTTCTACATGGTTAGCAGCTGCTTGAGGCAGGGGAGATGCTTCAGTTTCTTTACCTGAAAAGAGAACAAAGAAAAAAATGTTGGAGAGAATGAGAGCGAGTCCCAATTTCATCCACCAGACTTTAGTCTTGGTATTTTTTTTCAAGATTGTTCCAACGAGTTTGGAAATCACTTAGATGCTCCTTAGTCTTATGTTCGTAATGCTTATTGAGCCAGAAGAGAGCGCTGAAGAGGGAGCTTCCCAGCATCAGCGTGACGACAAGAGGGAGGAGAACTTCCCCAGCTTCTCCGCTGCGGTTATTTTTATTTTGGGAGTGACATTCTCGAAGCCAGCTGAATCCACTTCGAGACTCAGAAGATAGGGCATGCTTAAAAATTGATAAGACCATTGGGCGTTCCTTAACTTGGCAGCTCCGTTTGTGTGACGAAGATATCCACTTGCACTCAGTTCGAATGGAGTTATAAACATCCGGGGATCAAGGGAACACCCTTTTTGGCGCATGGAAGTGAGAGTTTTCAGATAAGAAACGAGCTTGAGATTTTGGAGTGTAATAAGTACCTTACGCACTTTCTCGGCTTCAGAAGCAGCTCCTTGCAGACCAGGTATAAAAAGAGCAATCAAAGCAGCCCGCCTGGCATTTTTTATTCCCCAGTTGGTTCGGCCCATGAATTTCATATAGAGACCGAGCTCGCCCTTAGCTTCTTTAGTACATAGAAAGAGTTGGCTGCGCTTTTCCATCAGTCGATAGTTTTTCTGGAGCTCAAGAGAGCATAAAATCATTAGTCCCGACAGGGCCACGATGGCCAGACAGCTCAGTATGGTCACTTCACCTTTCTGGTTCACAGTGTGCCCCTAAGGTTTATAAGAAAATCGTGGCGGTTTAAGCTCGGGAGTCGCTGCCAGTAGATAGAATCTTGAGTGCGTGTGATGTGAACGTGGCAGTTTAATAGAATGCTTCGGTCGTAGGGCTTGCTATTATCGAGAAGGGAGCGAGTTTTGAGGATCAGGGATTCACGCCAAGCCTCTTGGCGACAAACCGTAGCTTTGTGAAAAGCTACGGCTTCGATCATCAATGTAATGAGAATAGTGAGACTTAAGGTTAAGGTAACAAGCTTCACAGATTACTTATTCGCGATTTGGGTCTTAATCTGGTCTTTCATTTCTTCAACTCTACCCTTAACAATGTCACCAAACTGCTTCATGGCCACTAAACAACAAATCCCCACTAGACTTGAGATGATGACGTATTCCATGATTCCTTGGCCTTTATCGTTTTGAACGAATCTTTTCATAGTGCCTCCTTTGGCTTCGAGAGGTTTAACCTTGAGGGGAGCAAGTGGATAGCCTGAGGGATAAAGACTGACTAATTTGTTCGGAAGAGAAAAAGCTTTGCGCGATATGAGGTAAGCCCTTAAAATAATGACATGGAAGAAAACAACAAAGTTATCATTTTTGAAAAAAAAGAAATCGTCCTTATTTTGATCTTGATGGTGATCCTAATCATCACAAGTTTCACCTTGGGAATTCAGTTAGGAAAGAAACTGGGTTTTGCAGCAGGTGGAGTTCAAGAGTCGGATGTAAAAACTGTTGAATTAAAATCAACTGTTGAAGAAGATGCTGACGTAACTGTGAGTGAAGATTCAAAATTAAGTGATGAAGAAAAATTAAAAAAACTGATGGATGAATCTAAAAATAGATTATCTGATGAGCTTGAAAAGTTTTCTTCTGAAGATACTCCGGCCAAAACTGAAGCAGGAGTGGCTGCGCCTAAAGCGGCCAACCAAAGTACCACTGCAGGTAAATATACAATCCAATTAGGTTCTTATAATACTGCTGATGAGGCCAAGCAATTTGCTGAAGGGTTCACGGTTCGTGGTTATAATCCCATCATTAATGAAGTAAAAATTGAAGGCAAGGGTACCTGGTATCGTGTGAGTTTAGGATTATTCAACTCTGTTGATGAGGCCAAAGGTTACATTAAGGCCGAGCAAAGTCTGTTTTCTGGACAAGATCACGTGATCACCGAAATTCGCTAATTTTTTTCTTTAAATCTTGTTTGATTTCTTGGGGAAGAAAGCTCTTCTCTAGTGCCCACTTGTTCATTTGAACAAACTGCTCTTTTTGAATCCCTAATTTTTTGGCCGCAACTTCATATTCATGAGTGAGACTAATGTTCATGATATGGGGATCGTCAGAATTGAGAGTGACCTTTACTCCTTGCTCATAGAGATAGCGAAG
>CAMDDI010000107.1 GCA_945890905.1 Bacteriovorax stolpii | reverse complement strand
TGAGTATGAGCGCGCTTATACTGATGATAAAAGAAATTATAAGTCACCTATCAATCAAGTTTCAATGTATGAAATTCTCCAAAGTGGAGAAGGAAAAGGGGCCATTTCTGCTGGTGTCAATATTGTCCGCATCGAAGATAATAAATTGTTTCGCTTATCTCGCTCAACCTTTACCCGCTTCTATCGTTTGCAAGATGAGTACGGATATAAGTATCTCATTAGTAAAGACAAAGTGATTTATAAAATACGAGGGGATTACGTTAACGATACCAAGCAAGATGTAGTTCTTTATGAGCCACCTGATATCTACACTCCTGCGCCTAATATTGTGTTAAGTACATTTGACCGCAACCTGCGCATTTTGCCCGAAGCTGTTTTCTATACAGGGCTTGTGAATGGAAATTATTTTCGGGATTTATTCAACGACCGTCAGGCCCGCAGCGGACAGAGTTTTCAGTATGGTGCTCACGCTTTTACAGAATGGAAATGGCCAGTCAAAGTCGGAGCTGTTTTTCATTATGAAAAAGCCGATTACAAATTAAGTCGTGGTGGATCCATTGCTTATTCTTCTCCCTCATTTGGACCCATGGTTAAAACTCGCGATTTCTTCGATGAATTTCCCATTCGTTTTCAACTCCAATTTCGCGTGAGTCCCATGGCCCAAGCTTATGCGCAAACTCGAGATGGGAATGGAAAATTCTCATTTAATTCAGCCGATTTATTAACGGGAGCTGAGCATCCCTTTAAGAATATGTTTGGTGAGTTTTGTCTCGGAGCTTTTTATCAAAGTCAGTGGCTTAATTTAAAAAAACAAAATGAAGCTGTTCAGGTTCGGGCCACCAATCAGAGAAATGATAGTTTTGGAATTACCATTTCCCAGGTTTTTGAATGAAAAACTTTCTCTTCTTTTCATTATTATTCTCATTCAACGCTCTAGCTTTAGAAGCTGTGATCACAGTTCTTGAAGCCCCTCTCTTGGAAGAAAAAAGCCGCCAATCAAAAGTCGTTCAATATTTGCGCCGCGGAGATGTCATCAAGATTGATCCCTCAGTAGCAAATTCTAATCTCTATGATCACCTCGCTCCATCTGCTGAGAAATTGGCCAGGGTTAGAGAGCGTTTGTCCCAAACTCCTGAATGGCAGGAAGATAAAATGTTTAAAGGTGATGAGACAAGGCAGGCCCACTTAGAAGATGAATTTATTCCGACTCTGGATCGCCGGGGACGCACCGCCTACGTTTTATCTGAACACATTTATGTTTATTTTAATGATCCAAGAGAAATTAGGCAGCCGCAAAACAGAAAAGATCTAACCGACTACCGTCTTCAAGAACCATTGCCAAAAAAATATCCCATTGAGCAACCCGTAGGACTGCGCGGTCAGCTCACTCTTGGTTTCACTCAGCCCTACTCAGAAAGTTATCCTTACCTAAAGCAAATTAAGACCAAAGGTTATGAGAGTCCGCTGGATTTGAATTTCACTTATCTCAAAGTAAATGGCGATGATAAGCAAGACCGTGCTTTTATCGGACTTACATTGAACATTAAAAGATTTCAGAACTCTTATGTGTTTGATCAAACCCGCCAGTCGACTGAGAAATATACTAAAATTGGCCTGGGCCCCACTATAAGCTATGATGCCTACAAAGGTGATAAGAACCGGGTCAACCTGTACGCCACAATGAATGTTTATTTATGGAATCAGTTGCATGTAATTCAGCAGAATGATCAAGGCCAAGTAGATACCCGACGATATCGCTCATTCAGTGCCGCTCCTCTAATTGGATTTCAATATCATCGTAAAAACTTCATGGAGAATCTCGATTTTATCCTGGGCTCTGGCCTAGAATTTGGCCTTCCTACACGCTATGCGGCCCAATCTGGAGCTTCACAGCCTTCGTGGTGGAGACATGGTGGGACAGATAGTTTCACCACTCGCAGTACGGTTCTTATGTCTCTCTATCTGGGCCTTCAGCAGACCTACTGAAACACTCCGCTATACTGCTCAAAAATTTTTCAGTTATTTTTTAAATGTGTATAAAGTTTTGTCAGCACCTTTCCGAAAAGTCATACATACGAGCTTACAGGATGTGAGTTCTTCGAATGAAAACCACGGAGGGTTTATGACAACAACAACTACAAAAAATTCAAACAACACTAAGAGCCAAGTAAAAGATGTGCTTTTCCAAAAAATTGGGAACACATGGTTTATCTTTTCTGAAGTGAACAATGAAGTTGTGTACTCGGTGATGCCACAAGGTATGGATCCCAAAACAACAAAGCTTGAACTTTTCGAAATCATCGAAGAGCACATGACTAAAGTTGCTTCTCACAAACGTCGTGCTCCAGAAGTTTCTGTTGCATAATGTATGGCGATACCAAAGTATAAATCTTCTGATTTGAAGAAACTCTATCCGGAAAATCAGGAGAACAATCTCCGTGACAAACGCATCATTGAGGCGCTTCGCGAGCGCCTCAATGAAAAGCTTTTAAATGATCCCAAAGCGGTGAAAAAAGCGGCATTGATCCTCGAGAACTGGATCAACAAAAAGAAATAAGTCCTAGGCCTTGTACGCGTTCACTTTTTCAATCACATAGTTAATCTCATCTATATTCATGTAAGCAAAACATGGAAGATTGATAATTGATTTTGCGATCCACTCAGCATGACCATGAGAAATTTTGCCACCAATATGAGCAGCAGCTCCTGGCTGAGCACTCATCGCTCCCGGGTAGACAGTTCCGTATCCAATATCGTTGGCCTTCAGGTATTCAATAAAGCCCGGACGAGATTCAGGAGTCATGAGGGCCACTGACAAATAGCCATTTTCCCAAACATCTTTTCCTGGTGCTAAGAATTTCAAAGCAGGATTTGTAATTTTATTTCGATAAGCTTCACAAACTGCGCGACGACTCACAAGCTTGGCATCTAAATGCTTAAGAGCTTCAACCATAAATGCCGCTTCATAAGCACCTAAGCGGGAGTTCCAACCAATCAGACCATGATCGTAGTGACCAGTTCTTCCGTGGTTTAAAAGAATCTTAGAAGTATCGATGATTTTTTGTTCCGTTGAAAAAATTCCCCCGGCGTCTCCACTTGCCCCCAACACTTTGGCCGGATAGAAACTGGTAGAAGCGACCAGTGCATTTTTAAGAAGACTCTCCCCTTTAATTTCTGTCCCGATGGCCTGAGCACAGTCTTCCATGCAGATGATGTTATTATCTTTGCAGTACTGGCGGATTTCTAAAGTTTCAGGACAGGCCCAACCATAAAGGTGAACAAGAATGATGGCTTTTGGTTTAAATTTCTCAACACCCTCTTTCACAGACGCCAAAGTGAGGTGAAGCGTTTCCTTGGAAACATCCAGGGTATAAGGAACTGCACCCACGTTGACAACGGCCTCAAAGGTGGCCCAAAAAGTCATATCAGGAATAAGGACTTTATCATTTTTCTCAACACCAGCAGCTCGAAGTGCGACTTGAATGGCATCAGTTCCATTGGCACACCCAAGAGCGAATGAAGTTTCAGTATAATCCTTTAGTGCAGATTCAAACTGACCTACAACTGGACCTCCTACGAAATGACCATCTTTGATCAGCTGGGCTGTTCTCGCAGTAACTGTCTCGTAAAAACCGTTTTCATAGCGAAGGATATCGATAAAAGGAACTTTCATATTTACTCTCTTTGGGTAATTTTTTTTCCAGTTTACTCAAAATGTCATAAGCAAAAAAGAAAAATAGCAACTTTATCTCTGACTAGTTCAGTCAGCCTCTCTTTATGTTTCAATACTTTCACTCATCAAATTTTTGCATATCACATTTTTAGTCAAGATTAGGAAAAATATTCCTCATGTTTGATTAAAAACCAACCGAAATGGTTAATAACAACGACATCATCATAGTGATGAAGTCAAAAATAAATCAAGGCATGGTTGCCAAGATGGGAATTGAACACCCCATCACTAACAAGGAGCAGTTGGAGGATGAAAAAATTTACCGGAGGGTAGTCTATGGGTTTCAGAATTAACACAAATGTGGCTTCAATGAACGCGCAAACATCACTTGGAAAAGTGAACCGTGATTCTCAGGACAGCTTTGCTAAACTTAGCACTGGCTCGAGAATCAACAAGTCTGCCGATGATGCTGCAGGATTAGCGATTTCAGAGAAAATGAAAGCAGAGATCAGATCTGCTCATCAAGCTAACCGTAACGCGAATGATGGTATTTCGTTAGTACAAGTTGCCGAAGGTGGCTTGAATGAAACTTCGAACATCCTAACTCGTATGCGCGAATTAGCGATTCAGTCTTCGTCGGATACTGTTGGGGATAGTGAAAGAGCTATGTCTAATATGGAATATCAACAGTTGAAGTCAGAAGTTGATCGTATCTCGAAAGTGACTGAATTTAACGGTAAAAAACTGTTAGATGGTGGATCAGATAAGATTGAATTCCAAATCGGTACGAAGAACGATGAATTCCAAGATCGTCTAGCTTTCGAACCGAACCAATTAAACTCTGGTGTGGAATCTCTCGGAGTGTCTTCACTAGAAGTTAGTAGCAAAGAGGGAGCTCAGGAAAGTTTAGCAGAGCTCGATGGAGCAATTGATAAAGTATCGGGTCAACGTGCGCAACTTGGTTCAATCCAAAACCGCCTTGTCTCGACAACTAACAACTTGCAAACATATGCTGAGAATATGAGTGCAGCTAACAGCCGAATCCGCGATGTGGATTATGCTGAAGAAACAGCTAAGCAAGCTCGTAACTCGATCCTGACTTCTGCCGGTACTTCGGTACTTGCACAGGCCAACATGAACGGTCAAAACGCTTTGAAACTGATCGGTTAATCTTAAACGTCTGAAATGACAAAGCCCCTCTCGAAAGAGAGGGGCTTTTTTATTTTACGCATCATGGATAATTTGCTAATTGCTTGTCTCATATGACCATTGACCGCACGACCAAGAAAACCAACGAAGACAGCCATCTGCTTCGTGAGGATTTCAAGTACACCCACAACAACCCTTATAACGATAAACTCGAAGTTTTCGATTCATTTGTTTTGCGCGATCTCGAAGGCGAAAGCAATGTGGGTAAGTGGAACGAAAACATATTTAAAAATGACGGCCCCATTGAAGTCGAAATCGGAACTGGCTTTGGCGAGTTCATGATTGAATATAGTCAGAAAAATCCTCACATTAATTTCATAGGCCTTGATCACCGATTTAAGCGAAGTTTAAGTGTGGCCAAGAAACTCAGTGGCCTTGAATTTCGAAATTTCCGCTATCTTCGTGCTCGCGGAGAGCGCATCAACTTCATGTTCCAAGAAAGCGAAGTACAATCAATTTTCTATTTTTTCCCTGATCCATGGCCAAAAAACCGTCATAACAAAAAACGACTTTTCCAAAAACCATTTCTCGATGCCTGCCACAAGGTTCTCAAAAATGGCGGCACCCTTTATGTGAAAACAGATCACGATGGTTACTATCAATGGATGCTCGATCACTTAAAAGACGAAACTCGCTTTGAAGTTCTCCTTCAATCAAAAGATCTTCGACATGAATTCCCGGAGCATTTCCTATCGCAATTCACAACGAAATTTGAAAAAATTTTCCTCTCTCAAGGAACTCTAATCAAGTCTGTCGTTTTGCGTAATGTAAAAGGTTAGCCTCATGGCCTACGAGGGACTCAAAGAGCGGATTAAAGATTCTCCCATTTCTATGGTCGTAGGCCAGTACATGTCCCTCAATAAAAAAGGGGCCAACCTCGAAGGCATCTGCCCTTTCCACGCTGATACAAAACCTTCCTTAAAAGTTAATGATGGGAAAGGCATGTATAAATGCTTTGTGTGCGGAGCCGGTGGGGATGCCATTACGTTTGTAAAAGAATTCAAGCGCATCGAATATGTTGAAGCCTTAAAAGAAATCGCGGGAATTCTAGGTCTTCAGTTTGAAGAAGTTCAGAAAGAAAAAAAGAAAAATCCGAAAGTTGAGATGGCCTTCAGAGTTTTGAACGCTTCAGTAAAACTTTATCAAAAAGTTGCGGCCAAGGATCCTCTTCCCTACACCGAGTTCGTTGAAAAAAGAAAACTCACTGCTGAATCCATCGAACGTTTTCAAATTGGTTATGCTCCAGGGAATAATTCTCTGGTTAATTACCTTCAAACAATTCCTAACCAGGAGCGAGAATTCGCTCAAGATGTGGCCCTCGAAATCGGGATTGTCCGATATAATGAAGCCAGACAAAGTGCCTATGATTTTTACCGCGATCGGGTGATGTTTCCCATTCACGATCACTCCGGACAAATTTGTGGATACAGCTCCCGCGCGGTTCTCCCCGATCAAAATCCAAAGTATTTAAACTCAGGTGAATCCTTTGCCTTCAATAAAAAAGCTATCCTCTTTGGATTTTTCTTTGGAAAAAATGCCATTCGCCAAAATGATCAGGCCATCATCGTTGAAGGAAATATGGATGTGATCATGATGCATCAGTTTGGATTTACCCAAACTGTGGGCACCATGGGTACAGCACTTTCAGAACATTCAACTAAGCTCATCAGCAACATGACAAAAAATATTTTTCTCGGAATGGATTCAGATGCTGCCGGAAAAAAGGCCATGCAAAGAATCAATGCCGACTTCATGAACCTCGGTGTCCTACCCCGCCTTTTAAGCTTTGAGCCGGCCAAGGATCCTGATGAGTTTCTTCTCACCGAAGGCCGCCTGGCCTTAATGGAGCGGATAGAAAAGGCCCCCATCTTGATAGATGTGCTCATTTCTGAGCTCATCCCCGAAAAAATTCCAGAGACCATAGATCTTAAATTGGGGACCCTGCATCAGATCTTTGATTTGGTATCCCCTTTGAAGCAGCACCTATCTGCCTCGGAGCGAATTGTCTCAGCGGCCAAAAGATTGGGCCTAAATTCTGACTCTCAGACAATTTTAGAAGATTATAAAACCCATCTAAGTCGCCAAAAAGAAAAGACTCCTGTTCTCATTGAGCGTCCTAAGATCTTGGAGAGCGAAGAAATCATCATCGAAAACGAAGTTCAGGCCCGAAATTTGCATGAACAAAAGATAGCAGAGGTGATGCTTCCTCTGAGTAAGAGTGAGAAGCTCTTTATTCGCGAAATACTCTGTCATCCCGAGTTCTTGACGCATCTTAACCACCATGAATTCCTTGCCTATATTGGGCATGATGAGGTAAAAAAGCTAGTTCAATGGCTTGTTAAAATTTATTTGGAAATCGATGATGCTGAGTATGTTTCTATCGTTCAGGATGAACTCCAAAACGGTGGTTACTCAAAAGAGTTGAAAGACATCGGAACCGATGCCCTTTTCAATTACGGAAATCGATACAATGAAAAAGTCATCGGCCGGATGCTGAAAGACTACAGCCTGATGCTCAAGATGGATCAACTTAAAACTAAACGAAAAGGTTTAGTGGAAAAGCAGAAGTCTGAACCATCACAAAGTGAAGTAGATTTAATTTTGAGTGAAATCTCAAAGCTAGATAAAGAGATATTAAGTCTCAAAAATTTGCCTTAAGTCCCAGGAGAACCTATGTCAGTTGTAGTCGCCTTTTTAAATTCGCGCGAATTCTCACGATTGGTAATGAAAGGTAAGGATCAACAGTTCCTTAGCCCAGAAGAAATCAATGATGCGATTCCTGCGAATATCGTGGATACTCTCTCGCTTGACCAAATCATGGACAAAATCGAAGAGGCCCGCATTCTGGTTAAAAATCCAGAGCTCGAAGAAGAAGAAGGTGAAAAAGCTAGCACTGAAGTCGCAGAAGACCCTATGTCTGTTGACGAAGAAGCTGAGCTTCGCGCCTCTTCAAGCGATCCTGTAAAATTATACTTAAAGAAAATGGGTTCTGTTGCTCTCCTCACTCGTGAAGGCGAAGTAAAAATTGCTAAAGAGATTGAAGAAGGTGAAAAAGAAATCGTTCTTTCATGCTTAAAATCAAAACATGCTCTTGATGAGATCGTGAAGATGAAAGCAAAAGTTAACCAAGCTGAAGAGCAAAACGAATACGTTAAAGATCTCGTTCGCGGACTCGATGATGAGTCTCCTGAAAAAGACATTCACGATACTCGTGACAGAATTTTTGCCGTAGTTGAACACGTTAAAGATCTCCTTGGTCTCATCGTAAACGAAGATGGAACTCTTAAGAAGATGGAGCAAGGCGAACAGCAAGTAATGGATAAAGTGGGCACTGAGCTCGTTGACCTTACCTTCAACCGTAAGATCATCAACTCATTCACTGAACCCGTAAAATCTTACTACCTTCAGTTCCGCGAACTCTACGAACAACAAGATCGTATCTACAAGTTCCTCGAAGTAACTAACGATGACACTTATAAAGTTCTCTACGATCGTTTGATGGAAGATGATGGATTCAAGCGCGAGCTTGCCCGTAACCTTTTCACCACAGACGCAAAAATTGAGCAAATGGTCCGTACTCAAGAAGATATTCTTCGTAAGCTTCGCCGCCTAGCGATCGATGCGGGTATGGCCTTTGAAGATATCCAATCGGTTTATAACATCATCGTGACCGGTGAGGAAAAAGCCGATAAAGCGAAATCTCAACTCGTAGAAGCTAACTTACGTCTTGTAGTCTCAATCTCTAAGAAATACACCAACCGCGGTCTTCAGTTCTTGGATTTGATCCAAGAAGGAAACATCGGTTTGATGAAAGCTGTTGATAAGTTTGAATACCGTCGTGGATATAAGTTCTCTACTTATGCTACTTGGTGGATTCGTCAGGCGATCACAAGAGCGATCGCGGATCAGGGTCGTACGATCCGTATCCCGGTTCACATGATCGAGACTATTAACAAGCTTGCCCGTACTTCAAGACAACTTATCCAAGAGCTTGGTCGCGAACCAACTCCTGAAGAGATTGCTGAGAAGATGGAGCTTTCAGTTGATAAAGTTAAAAAAGTCTTCAAAATCTCTAAAGAGCCTATCTCTCTTGAAACACCAATCGGTGAAGAAGAAGATTCATCTTTGGGGGATTTTATTGAAGATAAGAAAATCATCTCTCCAGCTGATGCTGTGATGAGCGTGACTCTTTCTGAACAGACTCGTTCTGTGCTTTCAACTCTTACTCCAAGAGAAGAGAAAGTTCTTCGTATGCGTTTTGGTATCGGGGAAAAATCAGATCATACTTTGGAAGAAGTGGGTCAGGATTTCTTTGTTACACGTGAGCGTATTCGTCAGATCGAAGCTAAAGCTCTTCGTAAGCTCAGACATCCGAGCAGAGCGAAGCTGTTGAAGTCTTATCTCGATAACTAAGCATTAGGGCCACTTCGGTGGCCCTTTTTTTTTGCACAGGACCTTATGTACCCTCTCGATAAAGACCCAGAAGAAAGTGAGCGCCTTAATTCACAATTTAATCTCTTAGAAGGCGAATGGCTTACTTTGCTCTTTAAAGAATCTTCTGGAAGTGTTCTTGATGTAGGTTGTGGGACTGGGCACCTTCATACAAAAATTCCTCCTACGTGGAAATATATCGGAATTGATTCCACTGATAGGTTTGAAAACAAATCTCCAAATCAAGAATTTATTCATAAAGATATTCTCGATTTTACAACTGACTTGAGGTTTGACGTCATCATTTGCAGATTAGTCTTATGGAGTTTGCCCAAAAGAGAACTGGTTCTAAAAAAACTGCATGAACTCGCACACTCAAATACGATTATTCACTGTTACGAACCAGATGACAGCAAACTAGAATTCAACGCAGATTTAAAAGCCATGAATGACCTCGCTCTGAATTGGCAACAGACAGTGATACCCCAAGGAAGTAATCCATTTATTGGAAACTCTCTTGAGCATCTACTATTGAAGAATGGGTGGCATGTAATCGCCAAAAAAGTGCATGAATTCCACTATAGCAGTCATGATCCCCAGTTTATCAAGCATCTTGAAAATCTCCACAGGATCTTTTCTCAGTGCAATCCACAACCGTCACAAGTGCTAAAAGAGAACGCAAAAGCAGCTATCATTCAAAACCAGGGTAACTTCCGAGAGAATTACGTGGAAATAGTTGCGAAAAGTCAGGCAATATCAGAGAGCTGAGCTGAATACAGTGCGACTTTTCATTGACAAAATTCCCTACTTAAGCATTCAGAGAAATATCGGCCAAGTCGCGAAAAATTTCATATACTGGCCTTTTGAAATCACTCAAGAGGTCTATGGAATATCCGAAATACGTGCCCGCTACAATTCAGGATTTGCTTCAGCATAGTTTTGAATCTTCCATTATTTTTCTAGCTCAGAAAATGGTGGATCAAGGACGAGTCTCGCTTTCATTTATGAAAGGGACTTTTGAGACTTACTTCATTGTTTCTGGAATCATTGCTGAAAATAACACCAACTACGAATCTAAAATTAGTTTTAAGCGTAGTGAAGAATTCGGAAGCAAACTCACCACTCAGTGTACTTGTAAGCTTTGGAACCCAGAGAAATCTTGTCACCATACGGCCAGTCTTCTGATTAAGTTTCAAGACGTTCAGGATAAGCACGATAAAACTTCAGGGCAGCCGATTTCCATTAGTCTCATGGCCCAGGATGGAGTTCACGTTGAACGTTACGGTACTCTTCTTAAAGCAGCTCCTGCACTTACAGGTGCACGTACTAATAGTACTTTTAGCTCCCTTCAATACACTCTAGTTAACCGCAAAGTTGTAAACTTCCCTGCTCCTTCTAAATGGCGTGGAAAACTCATTGTGGATTTAGTTCCGGCTTCAACTTTAGATGAATATAAAGAAGTTCTGTATGTTGAGGATAAATTCACTTATCGCTTTAGCTGGCAGGATGG
>CAMDDI010000106.1 GCA_945890905.1 Bacteriovorax stolpii | reverse complement strand
GTTTATCAATGTCTGTCCCTTTAAGAGAAGCAATATGATAGGCCAAAAATTGTAATGAAACGTTTACAAGCAGCGGGCTAAGATTAGGAAGACCACTAAAATCTAATCCAATATAGGCATCTGCCAATTGCTCAACTTCCTTATCACCTTTAGGTCCAACTACAACAATGATTCCCCGACGGGCCTTAACTTCTTCCACGTTTGAAACAGTTTTCTCTAATAGCTCAGGACCTACGATAGCAATATTCACAATATTTTCATCAATGAGTGCTATGGGTCCGTGTTTAAGTTCTCCAGCTGCGTATCCTTCAGCATGAACGTAAGCAATTTCTTTAAGCTTTAAGGCCCCTTCTAGTGCAATAGGGAAATATTTCCCACGGCCAGTGAAAATAAATCCTTTCTTAGTGTAAATCTTTTGAGCGACGTCTTTAAGTGAATCAGCATTGGCGCAAAGATCTGCTACGCGCGCAGAGAGAAGTTTAATTTCAGTAAAGAGTGATGGATCATCGAGGGTTCCCTCCATCGCTCGGCTCATGAGATAACCTGTGAGGACTTGCAGAGTGAATGCTTTAGTTGAGGCCACTCCGATTTCCACTCCTGCATGAATGAGAAAGTTTTTATCTGCGTTTCTAAAAAGTGTTGACCCTTCAACATTTACGATCGAGTAGGAAGCCACACCTTTTTCGCGACATAGCTCTTGGCAGGCCAGGGTATCAGCAGTTTCACCCGACTGAGAAATAAAAAGCCCGACTTCATCTTTATTTAAAATGGGATTTTTGTAACGAAACTCAGAAGCAATCTCAACAGAGGCCCTCTGACGATTAATTTGTTCAAAGTAATTTTTAATCACAAGCCCCGCATGCCATGCAGTACCACAAGCTGTGAGATGCCAGGCAGGAGTCTTAAAGTTTTTCAAGGTATCTAGAGTTTTGCGACCTTCATTTTTGATGTAGTAGGCAGAAAGCTTATCAATGAGACCAGACTGTTCATGAATTTCTTTAAGCATGAAATGCTCGTAGTTCCCCTTAGTGGTCGCATCCATAGTCATGGCGTTACTTTGGAATTTAAAACGCGTGGATGGTTTCAAATCTAATTCATAAAATTTGATATTCACTTCAGTAGCAGAAACAGTACTTTCACAAATAACAGCGTCTTCAGGGAAATAGATCCGAGGAGCAAAGCCAATGAGAGCAAAGGGATCAGAAGAAACAAATGCTTCTCTGGTATCCTTATTCTCGCCGACCACAAGTGGTGCAGAACGCTTAAGACAATAAAGCTTCTCAGAATCTTTTTCGATAATCACAAAGGCGGAATTACCGGTAATGGTATTGAAAGCCTTAGCGATGGATTCAAGGGTGTTATTTGATTGTTTAAAATATTTCGTGAGAAGAACCAAGAATACTTCTGAATCTGTTTGAGATTTAAAAACAAAACCCTCAGCTTGAAGTTCTTTTTTTAAGTGAGAAGCATTTTCGATAATTCCATTATGAACTACTGCAAAGATTTCATTCCCGTGGGGGTGAGCATTGTCACTTGTAACAGCACCATGAGTGGCCCAACGAGTATGTCCGATTCCAGTGTGTGAGTAAGGCTTTCGTTCTTTGATGAGTTCTTTAAGATTTTCGAGCTTGCCTTCTTTTTTGATGATTTGTAATTCGCCATCAATTTTTAAGCAAATTCCTGCTGAATCATAACCTCGGTACTCTAAACGCGAGAGCCCTTCGATGATAGGGCCAACTGAATTACTAGGTCCCGAATATCCGACGATTCCGCACATAAAACTCTCCCAACCACAGTGAAGTTTGAAGGTTTAAATCTAACATTTTGAGGGGGATCTTACTAGGTTTACGCGTAGAGCTTATGACTTTTTGGTCTTCAAAAATCTCTTAGCGGCACCCTCTTTCACAACCTGCTGGGACCGTGCAATACCAAAGCCGCCATTAGGTACATTTTTGGTGATAGTTGAGCCTGCCGCGACGAATGCGTCATCACCAATTTCCACTGGTGCAATCATCTGGCAGTCAGATCCAATAAAGGTATTCTTGCCAATTTTAGTTTTATGTTTATTGGCACCATCAAAGTTACAAGTGATAAAGCCGCACCCGATGTTTGAATTCTCGCCTATGTCAGCATCACCCACGTAACTTAAATGAGAAACTTTCGCTCCTGCTCCCAGTTTGGATTTTTTGATCTCAACAAAGTTTCCAACTTTAGCTTCTGCACCAATATCAGCACCAGGGCGGAGTCTGGCCATAGGCCCAATTGAAGCACCCATATGGACAACGGATTCTTCCAGATGGCTGTTGGCCAAAATTTCTGCGCCATCTTTGATATCAGAATTTTTAATGAAACATCCCGACTCAATAATCACATTCTGTCCAATATGAGTTTTCCCAATGAGTGATACACCTGGATAAACCAGAGTCCCCACTCCAATTTTTACATCTTGCTCAACATAAGTTGTCGAAGCATTCAAGAATTGAACACCTTCTGCAAAAAGGGACTTCATTTTTTTAGCTTGTAACAAATCATGAACACCACTTAATTGCTCAAGCGTATTAATCCCTAAAAAAGGTGTTTCCGAGGGGAATTTCACACTTTTGACTTTGAACTTATCTTGAAAAAGATCGGTGAGATAGAATTCACCTGATTTGTTCTGATTAGAAATCGAACCTAGAACTGCTTTTACGTGGGCCGTTTTGAGGATATAAAAACCAGAATTTACTTCAGTGATTTTTCTCTCAGAGTCTGTTGCATCTTTCTCTTCAACAATATGAAACCCAGATTCACCTTGAACAATTCTTCCGTATCCTGTTGGACGAGAAGTTTCAAATGTGGCAGCGACTCCTAAGTAGTCAGGGTGAGATGTAAGCTCTGTGAAAAGTTGCTTGAATTCTGCAGCTGAAATCAAGGGAGTGTCCGCACATGCTACGAGAGTGTATGTATGGTTCCAAAAATGTGGGAGATCATTGAAGCAAGCTTTCAGAGCGTCGGCAGTACCGTTTTGCTCTTTTTGCCAGGCAAGCTTGAGTGAGGATTTTTTCTCGTGATCATTCCACCATGCTTCGAGCATAACTTTCTTATGTCCTACCACTACTCCAATTTCTGCTGTTAGAGAGGAGGAATGAGCAAACTCCAGAGAGGCATCTACTACGAAATCCAGTAGTGGCTTACCCAAGGCCTGAACGAGGGCCTTAGGAGTGTCGATTTTCATACGAGTTCCCTTCCCGGCGGCCAAGATCACTATACCAATTGAGTTGCTCATATAAACTTACCCTTAACAAACCAAATCCGTAGGATTTTTATGTAGTTGTTTTCGCGTCATTTCACTCTCAAAACTATACAATGAAAAACTGATAATCTCAGCTACTTCGTGAAAATATTTTTGCATTTTATGCAAATAACTATCAAGAAGGCCTTTGATTATCCCGATTTAGCTTATGAAACTTTTGATGTTCACGGAAGAGACATTACGCTATTTAGGAGAAAACAATATGGTGACTAATTATGAGGGAGAAGCGATTGAATTTAAGGAAACGCTCCCTCTCCTGCCAGTTAGAGACTTTGTTATTTACCCATTCATGATCCTACCTTTGTTTGTTGGTCGAGAGACTTCAATTAAGGCAGTTGAAGAATCTTACAACAACACTGATAGACTTATTCTATTAGCGTCGCAGAAAGATATTACAGCTGAAACACCTTCTCCTTCAGAAATCTATGAAACGGGAACTGTTGCCATGATTATGAGAATCAGGAAGCTTCCTGATGGTCGAATCAAAATCCTTATTCAAGGTTTAGCAAAGGCACGAATTAAAGAATTCGTTTCCACTGAACCTTTCTATCAAGTGAAAGTAGAAAAAATTGAAAACTTTGCTGTGACAGCTGAGCCAGCAACAGTTGAAGCATTATCTAGAACAGTTAAAGAGAATTTAGAGAAAGTTATTTCTCTAGGTAAAGTTCTCTCTCCAGATATTCTAATGGTACTTGAAGATATTCAAGATCCAGGTCGTCTTGCTCATTTAGTAGCATCGAACTTGAATCTTAAAGTTTCTGAAGGCCAGAAAGTTCTAGAGATCAATGATCCTGTAGAACGTCTGAACTTCATCAATGAAATTTTAGTGAAAGAATTAGACGTATTGGTTCAACAGGCCAAACTCAAGAATGCTCACCAAGATCCAAAAAACCAAAAAGAGTTTTTCTTGCGCGAGCAGATTAAGGCCATGAAACAAGAACTCTCAGAGGATTCATCTGATAAGAACGATGAGTTTTCTGAATTAAAAGAAAAAATTACGGCCAAGTGTTTACCGGCCGATGCTGAGAAAGAAGCTTTGAAACAACTCGGTCGCCTCGAGCGCATGCATCCTGATTCTTCGGAATCAAGCATTCTTCGCAGCTACCTTGAATGGATCGTGGATCTTCCTTGGAGTGAAGAGTCTAAAGAAGTGACTGATCTTCAATACGCAAAAGACGTATTGGATGAAGATCACTTTGATCTAGAAAAAGTTAAAGAACGTATTCTTGAATATCTTGCAGTTCGCTCTCTTAAGGGAAGTTCTGCTAAGGGACCTATCCTTTGTTTCTCGGGTCCACCTGGTGTTGGTAAAACATCTCTAGGTAAATCAATCGCCCGTGCTACAGGACGTGAATTCATCCGAATATCTCTTGGTGGTGTGAAAGATGAATCAGAAATTCGTGGTCATCGTCGAACTTATGTAGGTGCGATGCCAGGACGATTCATCCAAGCGATGAAGCAATGTAAGACGATTAATCCGATCATTCTTCTTGATGAGATCGATAAACTTGGTTCTGACTTTAAAGGTGATCCAGCTTCAGCGATGCTTGAAGTTTTAGATCCTGAACAGAACTGCACATTCAGAGATAATTATCTGAATTTGAACTACGATCTTTCAAAAATCATGTTTATTGCAACTGCCAACGTGCTTGATCAGATCCCAGGTCCACTTCGTGACCGTATGGAAATCATCAATCTTGCGGGTTATACCCAAGAAGAGAAAGTACAGATCTCTAAGAAATACCTGATTCCTAAACAAATGGATGAGCATGGAATTAACGATGATCACATCGAGTTCCATGATGAAGGTGTGGCTTCGGTTATCTCTGGATACACTAGAGAAGCTGGACTTCGTAACCTAGAGAGACAAGTTGGTGCTCTTTGCAGAAAAGTAGCTAAGAAAATTGCTTCTGGTCACCACAGTAAGACACATATTTTATCAGCGACTGTTGAAGAATTACTGGGACCACCAATGTACTCACACGAAGACTCTAACGAGTTTGATGAAGTGGGTGTAGCAACTGGGCTTGCCTGGACTGCTGCTGGAGGAGAGATCCTTCACATTGAAGCCACTAAGATGAAAGGAAGAGGAATTACTCTTACCGGTCAGCTTGGGGATGTAATGAAAGAATCAGCTCACGCTGCCATGGGTTTCATTCGTAGTCATGCCGCTGAACTCGGCATTGATGAGAAATTCTTTGAAGAGAATGAAATCCATATTCACTTACCTGCAGGAGCTATCCCTAAAGATGGTCCTTCAGCTGGGATTACCTTGGCCACAGTTATCACGTCGATTATCACGAACACTTACATCAGTAAGGATATCGCGATGACTGGTGAGATTACACTCACAGGTAAAGTCCTTCCAGTAGGTGGGATTAAAGAAAAAGCTCTCGCAGCAATGCGGGCAGGAATTGAGACCATCATCATTCCTTGGAAGAACCAAAAAGATCTTTTGGAAATTCCGGCTGAATACCGCAAAAAGGTTAACTTCATCCCGGTAAAAAACATTCAAGAAGTTCTGGCGATTGCCTTAGTGGACTGGAATGGTCAGCTTGACCTTGACCAGAGCAAGCGCAAAGACAAAAACGAGACCAAGCCCCGCAAGAAGAACGATCAAGTCGCTGCATGACGAATAAGGCCTCCGAATGGAGGCCTTTTTCTTTCCTTCTGAGTCAAATTTGCTATTCTATATCCCATGAGTAATTTCAATCCGGCTTCTGTCAAAATAGTCATAGTCGATGACTCAGATTTTTCACGAAGTATCATTAGTCGCATGGTCACCGAAGCGGGTTTCACCGTTGTGGGAGAAGCTAATGGTGCAGAAGCAGCACTCATTGCGGTGAGAGATAAAAGTCCCAATGTGGTTATTACTGACATTGTTATGCCGAATGTAAGTGGAATTGAACTCACCGAAAAACTTACGCAAAATTTTGGGGATGTCGCCGTGATTGTGGTATCCTCTCTGTCTCAAGAACACATTGTTTTAGAAGCTATTGGTGCTGGAGCTACGGATTTTATTGCAAAACCCATTCAAAAACAGCAGCTCATAGATTCGATTGAAAAAATATTCTCTCAGCAATTGAGAGAAGACTAACTGGAGGAAACATGGAAGTTTCAAAGCCGATTGAATTGGCACGCATTGGTGAAATCAGAATTCTACAAAACGTAAGACTTATTCATCGCACAGATATGAATCCCATCTACTCCAAAGAAAATTTGCGGGTGCAATTTACTTTAAGTGGCGAAATCCGCGGTGCTATTACTTGTTACCTTTGCCTCGATGGACACGAGCTCACAGCTTCTGAGAGAAATTATATTTTTCCACTATTCGTAGAATCCATGAATATTTTGATCGGCCGTCAGGTGAGTCTGGATGATGAGCTCTCAAGCTTCAAGATGAAACTCTCTTCCCCTAAACTTAGTATGAACTCTATGGAGATTAATACAGCACTTCGATCATTTACTCAAAAGTATGATCTCGAACTTGATTCAATCCAATTCACAGTTTTGACCGAATATAACTTAGAAGTATTAAACTAAGGATCTTCATGAAAGTAGGACTTCGGATTTTAGGTTTTGTGGTACTGACAATTTTAACTCTTTCAATCACCATTAACGATAAGCCGATCTTCTCACATATCTATGGAGTGATTTCTCCAGCTACCCGCCTGGCCCAAAAAACTACCGGAGAGGCCATCGAGTACACTGTGGATGGCCTCAAGAAAATAACTAAGAAGTTATTTGATAACTCAAATCCAAGTACTGACTCTTTGAAATCTAAAATGGCAGGAATTCAGAAAAAAGGTGACCCCGAAGAAATTATCGAAACTCATGAGAAAGAAAAGCTCGACGATTTGATCAAATCATACAAATAAAAAAAAAGGCTCCTAAGGAGCCTTTTGCATTTCTAACCACTAATAGCTGTTCCGCTTTGACTTCGAACACTTTCAATTTTTACATCTTTGGTCGTTCGCTCATCATCTTGGTTTATATACGGACAATCAGTTTTAACTTCTTCGGCGTAAACAAGCGCAGTCACATTCAAAGCTAAGATTAAAAGTAGTACTTTCATAAATCCCCCCGGATCAAGTTGTTACCTATGTATATCCAAGATGGGTGCCAAAATCGTGAAAGGTAAGTCATGAAGTTTAGGTAGGAGAAAGTGAGGATAATGTATAAAAAACAGGAAGTGTCTAAAAGTTAGACGGCCAGAAGAGGATGACCCCTTCTGGCCTTTAAATTTTGAGTGAGGTTCGATTAGCCTGACACTGCTGTGCTTGAGGTTGGTTTGTTAGTACGGATCTCTTGCTTGTCCTTAGAGTTCTCTCTGAGAGTTGATTCTCTCATATAAGGACATTCTGTTTCAGTCTCAGCCGCAAAACTTAGGCCTGAAAATAAGAACATAGAAGTGATCGTCAGGATGATAAAGTTTTTCATGTTGCCCCCTCGCAAATAAATTGCTTATAGGACTATATAAGCAAGGGGGATGCCAAAGATGAGAGTCTAAACTAGCTGATTTCCAATAGAGAGTAGAGTTGGATTTGTGTGGATTCTAACAGGTGTCTAAACTTTAGACACTTTTACTTAGGACTGTATAAAAATGACCAAAAAAAAGGCCCTTCCTATTGCTAGGAAGGGCCTTTGGAAAGAATTGAAATTACTGCTGAGCTCCGACTTTAGTAGCTTTAGGTCTCTTTTCACGACCCTTTTGATTATCTTCGTTTTCACGATCACGACCGGAATGGCTGGCCAGACACTTTTGTACAGCGGCTACAGGACAAGTTGGGCAAGCACAAGGGTCGCCCTGAACTTCACCTGTTCCAGGAGCTGGATTGGATTGAGCAAAAGATGACATCGAGAAAGCAAGAGTCAAAGCTAAAAATAAATGTTTCATAAAATCTCCTAAAAAAATTCTAAATTACATGTTTAAGTTAACACCAGCTGGCTTAACGATAGTTAAAAGATTCTGGAAAGCTTGTGTCACTTGCAAGGCCATTTTGTGACCTGCACTTGATTCTACTTTCTTGATCTCACCATAGTTATCGTAAGCAACATTGATTTTGCCGACTTTTTCCATTTCGATTTCAACTGGCTTGCCGAGAGCATTGTATTTGAAAGCAAGAACTCGGCGAGATGAAGCTGACTCTTGATCAACCATTTTAGAGATCTTGCCTTTGCTATCGTAGATCAAGAACACTGTCTTACCGGTGTTGTTTGAAGCTTTAACAAGGTTACCTTTTGGATCGTACTCGAAGTTTGTAGTTCCTTCGTTGTTGGTAACTTTTTTAATCTTATTGATTTTTTCTTCGTACTCGATGTTAACAAAATCACCTTTAGTGGATGTTTTCTTAACTAATAGACCTTGAGCATTGTATTCAAAATTTGTTACGTGGTTACCACGAGCAATTTTGATAGGAAGTGAATTACTACCGTAGAAGTTTTCAGTTTTGATACCGTTGATTTCAGTCATGATACGGTAAGTATAACGAGAACCATCATCATTAACTTTGATTTCATATTCGTAACGATTAGAAATTGGCTTACCGTCAAATCCAGGCTTAGTTACAATTGTCCAATAGTGATCATCTGGATTTTTTGGATTAGCAGCGTACTGATACTTAGTAACTTCTCCATTACGATCAACCACTTCACTTACAAAGAATGTCTTAGGATCATAAGAGATTTTGAGTTTTGATTTATCAGCATAAGTAATTGAAGTTAAGTTGTGAGACTTATCAAATGAGTAATCATAAGAATTGTCGCCAACATCTTTACTCCAAACCATGTCTGAGTCTTGATACTTGTAAGCAGCTTTCTTGTCCCCTGCTGACCACATTTCTTTCACCTGACCATCTGGGTACCAAGAGAAAAAGATTTGCTTAGCTTGTGAATCTTTAATTGAATCGAGGTGACCATCTTTGTAGTTAAAACCAACAAAGTAGCCAGACTTATCAGAAATTTTAAGCAACTGACCTTGTGGATTGAAGAAGTCATGACGACCATCATTGAATGAACGACGGAAACCTTCTTTAGTCACAGCAAGCTCTTGTGGACCAGCATCGTTTGAATAGAGACTAGAACCAGGTGCAAGAGTAGCTTGAACACCGAAGTTCATAGCGTATGTGTGACGAAGTTCAGCATTATGAGCGAGCTTTTGGATAAGCTCAGAAGAAGCTTTCTCAGAGAGAGCTGTCTTCTTTTTCATTTCATCAACAATTTTTTTGGCCGCTGCAACTGCATCTACTGCAGTCTTAGGAGTAAAACGAGTTTTCGCACCTGAACCATGCTCGTGAATAATCACTGAACCATCAGCTGAAACTTCTAGGCGAGTTTCAAACTCACTGCCCCAACCAAATCCAAACCATCCAACTTCAGTTGATTTAGAATTGTAGGTACGGGTAATTTCTAATTTCTTACCACCGCCCGGAACAACGATGTCGGTATACGACATGTAGAAGTTTCCATTTTTCAAATTCACACCAGCGTTGGCGAGAGACGCCATCATCAATGTAACGAGTAAGAGAGATAATAATTTCAACAACTTCATGGTTTCCACCTTTCTACAGATAGTTATATCTAGCGAACGTATCGGACATAAAAACTCTAAACTTTAATGTCAATTATCTTAAAAATAACCCACATACCGAATGAAACCATGGTGCAAATGATGATCAAAGAGATCACCCCTAACAAGGTTCCAAACAATAAAGGAAAATACTCAGGATCACCGGATCCGAACATGATGATCATCAAAAAGGGCATGGCCCCGATGATGTAAGCTTGGATTTTTCCTGAGGCCACAAAAGTATCAATTTTTAATTGAAGACGAACTCGTTCACGAATCACTGCCACGATAGTGTCAAAAGTTTCGGCAAGATTACCGCCGGTTTCGCGCAAAATGTTTACACTTGTGACAAACATCTCATTATCTTCGGTGTAAACGCGCTTTTTAAGATTTTCAAGGGCCTCATCTAAGGGCACACCAATTTTGGCCTGCTGTAAGATGAGATTAAACTCTTGGCTCACGGGTGCTGGCAATTCGTCCACAACCATTCCAATAGATTGAGGAACAGTGAGACCCGCACGCAGACCGTTGGCCATGAGGTTTAATGCATCTACCATTTGGAGAGCATATTTTTTCTTGCGTCGGTTTTCAAAAAAATCTACGACTGGCTTAGGGGCCTTCCAGCCAACTATCATCACTACAATTCCCAAAACCACTGCTAAGTAAACTTTGCCAATAAAAGCGAGAATACTAAAGACAATGCAACCCATACCAAAAGATAAAAAAAGAAGCGCCCAGGTAATTTTCTGAGGATCCACTTCGATGAACATGATTTCAAATTTTTTGAGAATGTAATCTCGGGTTCCGAAAGTCTGCTCATCAATCCAGCCAAATATACGGATAGAATTCTTGTAGGTATAGGCGAAGATCACCACAAACAATAGAACGAGCAAACCTTTCTTTCCAAGGATATCTAAGAAAAAATCAATTTGTCTCTTGGGCTTTATATCCTGGGCCCAAAGAGACAAACTGATGCAGGAAAATACTAAAATGAGAAAGATTTTTTTCATGCTGTTTTATTCATGAAAAGTCCGCGTGGGACTTTGTATCCTTTTTTCTCA
>CAMDDI010000105.1 GCA_945890905.1 Bacteriovorax stolpii | reverse complement strand
CCCCAAATTGTGAGGTTCTTAACTGCTGTGATATCGGCACCAGCTTTAATTGCAAGCTGCGACTTCGCACGGTTTTCATCAAGAGAAGTCATAGCAAAGAAACGCTCCGCAGGAATGCCTTTAGCATTATTCATAGCAATCAAGGCATTCGTGTTACAAGGGTTGCCTACAACAAACACTCTTACATCACTGGCCGCACTCTTCTCTACTGCTTTAGCTTGAGCTGTGAAAATTCCCCCGTTAATTTTAAGAAGGTCAGATCTCTCCATGCCGTCCTTACGAGGAACTGAACCTACGCAAATAACCCAGTTAGCATCCTTGAATGCAGTATTAAGGTCAGAGGTTAAAACAATATTTTTAAGTTGTGGAAATGCACAGTCCTCGAGTTCCATCGCCACACCTTTTAGTGCAGGCAAAGCTGCTTCAAGTTCTAAAAGTTGCAATTCAACATCTGTTTCTGATCCAAACATTTGTCCAGAAGCAATTCTAAAAAGTAAGGCATATCCAATTTGTCCGGCAGCACCAGTGACTGCTACTTTAACTCTTCTTTTACCCATGAAATCCTCCACGATAATTTACGTTTATTTATGAACTCATTATAAGGGAATACGGGTTGATTCCCACTTTTATTCGTCTCGCCTAGACAAAATCTTAGTATGAAGCATAGTATTATAGACTAAAAGAGTCTTCACCTCAGGAGTTAATGTGGCCGATACGCCTCAAGGAAATAATTCAAACCCACCTAGTCAGTCTGGTGGAGGAAACAATAATCGTCGCCGTCGCCATCGTGGGAATGGAAATGCAAGCCGTGGACCCAATCCCAATAATCCTCAGGGACAAGGTAATCAACAGACCCAAGGTCCAAGACAGAACCAAGGCCAGGGACCAGGACCTCGTCCGCCCCAAGGTGGCAATCAAGGTCAATCCCGCCCTCACGGTCAGTCTTCGGGACAGAACCGCTCTCGCCGGGGTCCAGGACGTGTTCTCACCTCAAGTCAGGTTTTAGTGAAATATGACAACTTGCTGGAGCAGCATCTCATCACTCGTCGCAAATACTACGAGTATTTTAACCGTGTGGATGAGCGCCAACTCTACCGTTTAGAGAAAAACTTTTTTGACAGTATTGAACATCTCAGACGGTTTGAAGCCGGACTTGAACCTTGGCAGAGAGAGGCCTTAGAAAAAAGAAAAACAGAGCGCTATCGCCTCGACCTCACTTACTCAAATAATCGTGGTTGGAATCCTGAAGAAATAGCCAAAGCTGATTTTGCCCCAGACGAAAAAGAAGATCCGCATTTTAAAGAATCTCAGAAAGAAGCGTTTGCTGAATATGCTGAAGATACAGAAGAGTCGGAAGGAACGTTCGAAGATTATCTCAAATTAAAAGGTGAAGCTTAAAGCTTCACCTTTTAAAACACTAAAAGATCAGATTAGATTCCGTCAGTACCAGTTGCACCATAAAGAGGTGCGTGAGAAGCCGTAGTTTGTTCGACCTTCTCTTTCTTAGTTACAGTCTTCAAGTTATAGAGATAGTTGTTCAAAGTCTCTTCCTGGTCTTTCAGGATAGCGCCCTTAATCTCTTCCGATGGGATGTCGAGAACTTCAGAAACTTTGCGAAGCATCTTAAGTGGAATGTTACAAAGAGCGCGTTCTACGTTAGAAATAAACTGCCCATTTTTGTAACCCAACAGATGCGAGAGCTCAGATTGTGAAAATTGTTTTGGATGAGACATTCTTTTTGTACGAATTAACTGAGCAATGTTCTTAAAGCAACGCATGTGTTCTCCATCAGGGTTAGGGCGAGATTGAAAATAATAGTCATTTTTTTTAGAATGTCATTCACCATTCACAAAAAAATTATTATTCATCTTATCGGCATTTTTAATTTTTAAACATACAGGGAAAATTTTTATGAAGCTTATTTCGTGGAACGTTAACGGTATACGCTCTGTGTTTAACAAAGGATTTCTTGAATGGTTCACTATGGAATCACCAGATATCCTATGCCTACAGGAGACGAAAGCTGACATCACTCAATTTCCAATATTACTGACCGAAAACAGTACATACCAAGTTCTCCATAGTTCCGCAGTAAAAAAAGGATACTCAGGTGTTGCTACATTTTCTCGAGAAAAAATCCTTGACACAAAAAAAGTTGAAAGAAATGAATATGACGACGAAGGACGAGTTCTCATTCATGAATTTGAAGAATTTTATTTGCTAAATTGTTATTTCCCAAATGGTCAGCGCGATCACAAGCGCGTTCCTTTTAAAATGGAATTCTGTGATCACATTCTTGAGAGAATAAATAAATTGCAAAAGAAAAAGCCGGTCATTATTACTGGGGATTTTAATATTGCCCATACCGAACTTGATTTGGCCAATCCCAAGACGAATAAGAAGACTACTGGCTTTTTGCCCCTTGAGCGTGCATGGATGGATAAATTTATTTCACAAGGCTGGGTGGATATTTTCCGTCATCTACACCCGGGTGAAACTGGTCGCTATACTTGGTGGAGTAATTTCGCCGGGGCCCGTGATCGAAATATCGGATGGCGAATCGATTACTTCTTTGTCAGTCCGGAATTGGTTCCGCGAATTAAGCGGGCCGAGATCTATCCTCATGTTCGTGGATCAGACCATTGTCCGGTGATGATCGAATTAGACTAAGAGGATTTTTTTCACATGATCAATGAGCTCTTGGAAGTGAAGGGGTTTAAACAGGATCAGATCGTAGCCTTTATCGTGTTGTTCACCGCTTGAGTCAATATTCCCAGTAACCATAATCGTTTTACCTTGGAAGATATTCTCAGATTTAATGATCGCCATAAGTTCATGCCCACTTCCACTTGGCATTCTTTCGTCTGAAATAATGAGGTCATACTTTTTCAACTTGATCATTTCTAAAGCCGCTTGAAAATTCGTACACGTATCAATCATCATGTTCTCATCTTCAAAGAAAGAAACTGCTAAATCCAGTAGGTCAGCTTCATCATCAATGTAGAGAATCTTAGGTGTTGGATCCATTGTCTCCTCCTGAAGGTTTCGATCAATCCATTATGCCAGGCTACATATTTGAAACCTGAGCTTTGACCAAGAAAACTGCCCACAATCAATATCTTAGGAATTCTATCTAAGGAAGACAGATCAACTGAGTGACAAAAGTTTAGTCATCATAAGACTCAAATAAATGTCGAATAAATAAGGCTCAGATGAGCTTGCCTCGGTAATACACAGATTTAACCAGGGAATCATAGTTTTCTCGTTTGAGGCGATGAGGAATAATCATACTTCTAAGAATCTCTTCAGGCTTAGCACTTGCAATATTTTTCTTAAGAGGAATCACGATAAAATTGGCATCTTTCCCGACCTCTAGATTTCCACTCCATTCATCATGCTTCATTATCTGGGCCCCAGCTAAGGTAGAGCGATAAAGGGCCTTAAGGTAGGTGGCATCCTTAACCCCTGCCTTCTTGTTTTGATCCACAAAACTTCTCATGACATCAAACATAGAAAGAAATGGACCTCCACCTATATCAGAGCCCAGGGCCCACATGACTTTAGCTTTTTCCACTTTCTTAAAATCAAACAGTCCTGATCCCAGGCCCTTCTCTTTAAGAGGAGCATTGGAAGTGGGACAATGAATAATATTGGTTTGAGTTTTACACAAAACTTTGAGTTCTTTATCTGAGAGATGAATTCCATGTCCCATAAGTGATCGTCGCCCAAGCATTCCGGTCTTTTCATAAATCTCAGTGTAAGAACTGACTTTTTCAAAACCCGGAAGTTTGCGGTAAATAGAAAGAACAAAATCAATTTCTTGAGGAGTTTCTGAAAGATGGGTTTGCTTAAAGCATTTGGCCTTATCTGCCATCTTACTGCCCTCTTTCATCACCCGAGGTGTAGTGGTGATAGCAAAGCGTGGAGTGAAGGAATGCTTTTTTCCATAGCGCTTGATCAGACGTTTAGTCAGAGAGAGCGAATCTTCTTCAGTCTGGGTTAGTTTTTCCGGAGAATTCATATTCATCAGCACATTTCCGATAACAAAGTTCCCTTGAACATGATCCATGGCTGCCTCTACAGCATGTTCATGAATCGAACTATAACATGCTCCACCTAAAGTTCCAGATTTCGAGAGTTTTCTGAAAAATTCTTTGGCCCTTTTTAGAGCATATTTCTTGTCACTAAACTTCATTTCTGTAGGAAAGGTGTATTTCTCTAGCCATCCTAAAAGTGAATCTTTAGGCATTTCACGCACGTCATCTTGAACCCAATGAAAATGCATATCATAAAATGCAGGAAGGATAAGGGATGATCCAAAATTGGTTGTGTTGGCCGCATTCATTTCTTTGCCATATTTTTTACGAGCTTCAGAGAGTGGCAGGAGATCTTTGATCTTAGATTTTTTTCCTTCGCCTTTAACGACGAGAACTCCATCTTTCAAAAAATCATATTTCTTGTCGTCAAGTGGGTTTAAAATTGAGCCCCGGTAAAATCTTGTCTTTTGCATCGCCATAGTGCTTCCTTTTGACTTGCCCCGGGTCTTTTTATTCATTACCCTAAGCCACATGAATCGAGCAATTTTACTGCATCTTCTTCTGCTTGTCTTGGGTCTTTTCCCTAGGAATTCGGCCGCCCAGAAAAGTCCCATAAAAGAGATCAGTATTCTGAGTATTAACTCGGCCATTACTCCTGCGACCTATGATTATCTCAAGCATCAATATAAGCGAGTTCCCGAGAATGCTTTTATCCTGATCAAAATGAATACTCCTGGAGGACTGGTAAGTATTACTAAGGACATTATTGGTTTGATTGGAACGAGTAAACATCCTACAGCAATTTGGATTACTCCACAGGGCGCTTCTGCCGCCAGTGCTGGTGCGATCATTGCTTCCGGTGCGCATTTTATCTTTATGTCTGCCGGAACAAATATTGGAGCGGCAACCCCTGTTGGCCTTGGGGGAGATCTTAAAGAAAGTGATGGACGAAAAAAATCTTTGAATGATTTAACGGCCATGGTTCGATCTTTAAGTGATCTTCGAGCGCGTCCGGGCCTACCTTTTGAACTCATGATAAAAGATGCAGCTTCTTATACAGATCAAGAAGCGTTAAAGATGCAATTTATCGATGGAATTATTTCAAGGCCAAAAGATATTATTGCCATTCTGAAGAGACAAAACAATCCGATATATTTTGCAGATGATGTCACCATTCGTGAATACCTTCCTTCCGTTGGTCAAAAAATATTGGAAGTACTCACCCACCCTTCTACTGCTTATATTTTATTTCTCGTCGGAATTGCTCTTATTTATTTTGAATTTCAGGCACCCGGTGGCTACATCGCTGGATCCATCGGATTTTGTTCTCTCATCGTGGCGGCGATGGCCTTCCAAGTTCTCCCACTTGACTGGGGATCCTTTGGTTTAATTCTCGCAGGGATCTTTTGTATATTTTTAGAAATGTATGTCACAAGCTACGGTCTGCTTTTTATTGTAGGACTTTCTTGCTTTGTGATGGGTTCCCTTTTCCTTTTTCACGATGATACAGGTTTTATAAGTGTAGAGTATCAAGTGCTTTACTCTGCTCTAGCAGGTGTTTTCACAGGCATGGGTCTCATTACTTGGTTTTTGTATAAGGGATCTAGGCGCTCTCAACCCAAGGATTTTTTTCTTCCCTTGGGTTCAGTTGGGATCATTCTTCAAAAACTTTCCGAAGTATCCTATACAGTTAAAGTCCGTGGAGAAATTTGGAACGCCAATTCATTAGAGGAATTGCAACCTCTTGATCAAGTTGAAGTAACTTCAGTAGATAAAAACAAACTAGTTATTAGTATCAAAAAAACAACTCATCCTTAGGAGGATGTTATGGCCATTGCTTTTTTACCTTTTCTTATCATTGGAGGACTGATTCTTTTCAGTACCTTTAAAATTCTCAATGAGTATGAGAGAGGTGTGATCTTTCGTTTAGGGAAATTTTCAGGTGTTCGCGGACCAGGACTAATTGTGTTAGTTCCGGGAATTGAGAAGATGGTAAAAGTTGACTTGAGACTTGTAACCATGGATGTTCCAGCTCAAGACATTATCTCAAAGGATAACGTGACTCTTAAAGTAAATGCCGTCATTTATTTTAAAGTAAGCCAGCCAGAGAATGCCATCATCACCGTGGAAAACTATTACCATGCCACGGCCCAGATTGCTCAAACAACTCTGCGCTCTGTGATCGGGCAATATGAGCTAGATGATATTATTGCTCACCGAGATAAAATCAATGTGCGTCTTCAAGAAATTTTGGATGAATTAACAGGCCCATGGGGAATCAAGGTTACTAACGTTGAAGTGAAGGCCATCGATTTACCGGTAGAAATGCAAAGAGCAATGGCCAAGCAAGCTGAGGCGGAACGTGAGAAGCGTGCTAAAATTATTTCTGCTCAAGGTGAATTTGAAGCTTCAAAAAAACTCGCTGAAGCAGCTGCAGTTTTAGGAGAACAAAAAGATGCGATTACCCTTCGTTTTCTTGAAACCATGAGAGAGATTGCTGGATCAAATAATAGCTCCACAACTTTCTTCCCGATTCCGGTAGATTTTTTAGGCAAACTTTTAAAATAGTTAAATTGTTCGCAGCCAACTGAGGATAAAATCCCAAGAAAAGACCCACTTATTGTGGGTCTTTTTAATTAAACTGCCATTTTGTTTCTTGAGTAAGGATAGATCCTGCCAACAAACTGCTTCTCTTTAGTATCAAGATCGATTTGAGTCTTTAACTTTCTAGTTCCAAAAATTTCATCAAAATCAAGAATCTTATTGGCAACTCCCACATACATTGCCGGCGACCACTCGTGAGCGTGAGGGTCATACTTATTCTTCTTCACAAACTTTGTGTTCATAAAATTGCGATAAATTTTCATGAGCTGAATCTTTTCAATCAGAGCTGCCTCATGTTTTTGAAACGAAATCGTCTCTCGCTGTTGTGAAGAGAAAAAATGGCGATACAAATTATGAAGTCGATTGATCGGAAACAGCGGATTGCTCGCATCTCGCTTTTCTTTAGAGCTAATCGCCTCATGATCCATACGAAAATCAAAGCTGCGAATCGCGCGAGAGTAGGATTTATGCTCATCCGTGTAAAGGGTTCTACCTGCTCCAAGTAGATCCAAATTTCGTAGGATATACAGTGTCTCCTCAAACACTGAATCTCGAGGGTATAATCCATGTTTTTGAATCAAATTCTGATTCTGAATCTTCTGATCCAGAGTCATGCGCCCTTTGCGATTAAGTGGTGAAAAAGTGTTGTGATAAATAAACATCGAGTGACTGCCAACCGCGGTGTTAATGTAGCAGGGCGAATACTGCGAATGGGTAAAAGTTTCAAACCCGTCATAGGCAACATCTTCGGTCAGCATTTTGGGATAATGTTCTTTTTCAAAAAAGAGCGACTGTCGCGCCATTTCTTTAAGCCTGTCTCTCACAGTTCCTTCTGCAATTTTTAACAAACGTGCGATAGAATTGTTACTCATTCCATTCATTGAATATTGCAAAACCTGCTCAGACAAACTCGCCAAGCGCTTCCTATAATCTAGATCAAAAGTATTAGCAGAAAACTGAATGCCACATTCGCGGCATTTAAAGCGCTGATTTTTAAATGGTGGCTTGTCGGTCAGGGCAAAACCATTTTTGACATAGAACCTGGAGTTTGTTCCCAAATGAAACAAGCAGCGAGAATTGGGGCAATAAGGTGGGATCAATTGCAATTGATCAGTGGTTTTGGACATACACAAAAGTTCATCCAAGATATAGGCCAGGAAGAAAGATTATAAATTATAGAGATTTTAGAAATATGGAGAGGAGGCGTTAAAAAAAGGGTGCCTTAAGAAGACGCTAAATGGAAAAAGTTATCCCCACTTAGCTGCGAACAATTTACCACTTACTTGGACCGAACTGCCGCTGATTCATTTTATCGATTTTTTTATCATCCTGAATGTAGAGGCCTTCTGGGCTGCTCTCTACTGATGCCGGACCACGACCTACTGTGGACTTTACTCTAAATTGATCGTCATTTTGGGTATTGATATCATGTTGAACTTTCTGCATAAGAGCATCATTGAATCTTTTCACTTCGCCACTCTTCGCCCATGCGGCCGAAACAGAAAGAAGCGTAATTAGAAGAATGATTTTCATAAGGCCCTCCAATGTCCATATCGGTCAGTGGAGGGCAAAACTTAAACCTTACTTTTTAGCTTTGTTTTTTATGTCATCTTGTCTGCGGGCCTCTTGGGCCTGACGCTCAAACGGCTGACGAAAGATATTATCTTTATAAGGGCCGGTTTCATAAACAGCATCTCCAGAAATGGCCCCGTCAACTTCTGTCCCGGCCTCAGGAACAGGATTGGGAGATGTATTGATCGTGCTCGCAGGTATTCCTGCTTGAGGAGACATCGCTCCTGTATCACCGATAGTGGATGATCCCAAAGTTTTATCAGGCGTAGCTCTTCTTCCTCCAGGGGAATCAAATATTCCTGGAGTTATTATACCATTGTGAGATGTGTAACCAGTACCTGCGAGAGCTGAAGCAGCTATTAAAGTTGAGAGAATTAAAAACTTCATGTTCATTCCTCCATGTTCTTTCAGAGGATTCACTCTGATGAAGGGTATTGTAGCAAAAATGGATCCAAAGGTTGAGAAGCGAGAGGTTAGATGAATAGGTGATTAGATGCGGATTGAATGAGGGAGTCAAAGACTCCCTCATATTAAAAGCTTAGCGGATTACAGTACGTTTATTTGTGTTAAGTTCTTTTTTACGAATACGAATACTCTTAGGTGTTACTTCCACCCATTCATCCTCATCAATCCAGTCAAGTGCCCAATCAAGAGTTCTGTGGGGAATTGGTGGAAGAATAATGTTTTCATCTTTTCCGGCAGTACGAACTGACGTCAAATGTTTTTCACGGCAAACGTTAATGTTCAAATCGTTGGGACGAGTATGCTCACCTACTACTTGACCTTCATAAGATGTTTCACCTGGAAGAACAAATTGTTTCCCAGAAGCTAGAAGGTTAAAGAGTGCGTAAGGAGTAATTTTTCCAGTTCGATCTGAAATCAAAGCACCATTTTGACGAGCAAGCATTTTACCTACGAAAGGCTCATAGCCCACAAAATATGATGAAATTAGTCCTTGGCCTTTAGTATCTGTTAAGAAAGTAGAACGGTAACCAATAAGTCCACGTGAAGGAACAGTGAATTCCATACGAGTGCGACCTTCACCAAATGGTGCCATCGCTTCCATCTTACCTTTACGACCTGCCATCTTCTCAGTGATCGCTCCAGTAGATTCATTGGGAACGTCGAGAACAACGCGCTCAAACGGCTCCATCAAAACACCATCGATTTCTTTGGTAATTACCTGAGGACGAGCAATCATAAGCTCGAAGCCTTCACGACGAATTTCTTCGAACACTACGGCCACTTGCAACTCTCCACGAGCTTTCAAAATGAATACTTTTGGATCAATTGTGTTTTCATATTTAAGAGACACGTTCTTACGAATCGCATCGATTAAGAATTCTTCAAGACGACGAGAAGTTAAGTACTCCCCTTCTTGACCAGAAAGAGGTCCGGTGTTTACCGAAACTTGTACTGATACTGTAGGTGGTTCCACTTCAATACGTGGAAGAACTTCTGGCTTCTCAGGAGCACACAGAGTGTCTCCGATATCACCATTTTCAAATCCAGAAATAATGACGATCTCACCAGCTTGAGCTGACTCAACTGATGCCATTCCAAGACCAGCAAAAATTTGCAAAGATGTAACTTTAAATGTCTTAGGTTTGCCTTCGCGACCAATCCACATAAGTTGCTTATTAGCGTAAATTGTTCCGCGCTGAATACGACCCACCATCAAAGCACCGAGGTAGTTTGAATATGAGAGGTTAGTCACTAGAAGCTGAGCAGGACCTTCAGGATCAACTTTCGGAGCTGGGTAGTAATCACTCACTAAGAAATCAAGCATCGGGTTTAGAGTCCCTTCACGAAGATTTTTGTCATAAGACGCATATCCAGCGCGACCAGAACCATAGAGGAAAGTAATATCCATATCAGCACCCTCGTTACCTGCGCTTGTAGCAAGTTCGAGAAGTAGATCTTCAACTTCATTTTTAACTTCATCGATACGCTCATCCTGACGATCAACTTTGTTGATGTAAACAGCAACACGGATTCCGCGCTCAAGGGCCTTACCAAGAACGAAGCGAGTCTGAGGAAGTGGACCTTCTGAAGCATCTACGAGAAGCAAAATACCATCTACCATCATCAATGAACGTTCTACTTCTCCACCGAAGTCAGCATGTCCAGGAGTATCGAGAAGATTGATTTTTGTATCTTTCCATACGATGGCACAGTTTTTAGCTTTAATTGTAATTCCGCGCTCTTTTTCAAGATCTCCAGAATCCATCACACGTTCTGTGAGAGCTTCATGGGCCGAAAAGAGACCAGATTGTCTGAGGAGTTGATCTACGAGAGTTGTTTTACCGTGATCCACGTGAGCTACGATAGCAATGTTCTTTAATTTCATGCGTTGATTACCTTTGTGTCTTTGAATGGAGATACCTTAATGGAACTTAAGGCTTTTGACGAGTTAAAGTTGAGGCAGAAGTCCTTCAACTTGGAGAATACTGAGGGCGCATTTTACTCCATCAACGGCCGCTGAAGTAATCCCTCCCGCATATCCGGCCCCTTCACCACAAGGATATAAACCCCGATGTGAGATGGAGATGAGGGACTTTTTGTCTCGTAGAATGGTTAAGGGTGCGGAAGTTCGAGTTTCTGGAGCTATTAGCAAGGCGTCTTCATGAATAAATCCCGGAAGATCTCGGTCAAACTCAATCAGACCTTTTTTCAAATGCTCGACAATAAACTTAGGAAAAACTTCTCGAATATCGGCCTTAAAAAGTCCCGAGGGGGAAGAAGTTTTAGGC
>CAMDDI010000104.1 GCA_945890905.1 Bacteriovorax stolpii | reverse complement strand
TCTTTAGAGGAGATACCCAAATGGTAAAAATCAGAATGGCCCGTGGTGGTCGCAAAAACCGTCCAGTTTACACAATCGTAGCTACAAATTCACGTAGCCCACGTGATGGCCAATTCCTTGAAAAATTAGGTCAATACGATCCAAAAGCTGCAGAAGCTTTGAAGATGGTAAATATTGAAGGCATCAAAGGTTGGCTTGCTAAAGGTGCTCAACTTTCTGATACAGTAAGAACTTTGCTCAAAAACAACAATATTAAGTTATAATGTTGTTAACCAGGTTTTAACACCTGGGAGATGTGCCCTCTCAAAGTAGGTATTATGAGCAGCGAATTGAAGACTCTGATTGAGTACGTATCGAAAGCTCTGGTGGACATGCCTGATAGCGTGGAAGTCAATGAGATCGAAGGCGAGCAAACAACGGTCCTCGAACTTAGAGTTGATAAATCAGATCTAGGTAAAGTGATCGGTAAGCAAGGAAGAACAGCAAGAGCATTAAGAACAATTCTCAATGCCGCTTCAACCAAGCTCAGAAAAAGATCAGTTCTCGAAATCATAGAATAAGTTTTTTAAGTTTTAATAAAATGATCCCCAACTTAGTCTTCTGGATTAAGTTGGGGATTTTTGTTTGAGGCCACCATGAAAGTAGATAAAGAGTCACTGGTGAGAATTGGTTTCGCCGCTCACCCTCACGGTATTAAGGGTGAAGTAGAATTGCGCCTGTTAAACACCAACCCCGAAGAAAGTATTCTAGATGACGGCATGAAGCTGTGGCTCTTTCCCTCGGGAGAGAAATCAAAAATTAAAAAAGAAGGGGAGCAGTGGACGATTGCCAAAGTGAGCTTCGGCAATAAAGTCATCTGCAAACTTGAAGGCATGAAAGACCGCACGCACCTTGAAACTCTTCTGCCTTTTGAATTTTATGTGGACCGCGAAGATTTTCCCGAACCCGAAGATGATCAAGTGTATCTGGTTGATCTCATCGATATGCGGGTGGAGAGTCCCGAAGGTGTGGAGCTGGGAAAACTTGAGAGCTTCTCAGACAATGGCATGCAGTACCTCTTTGATATTCGTTTGGTGAATGGTGAACTCATCACTCTGCCTTATGTTGATCAATTTTTTCCCGAGATCAATACTGAAGAAGAAAAGATCATTATGGTCTTGCCGGAATTTACTGAATGATTAAAAAGATTTGGGTCTTAACTCTTTTTCCGGAATTTTTTAAGCCTTTGCTTGAGTGTGGGATAGCAGGCCAAGCTCTGCGTGGCGAGAGAACGGATGGAGAGTTTAAGCTTGAATTTTACACGATTAATATTCGTGATTACTCGACCACCAAGTATAAAAGTGTGGATGATTCTCCCTATGGCGGAGGACCGGGGATGGTGATGAGAGCAGATATTCTGCGGGACGCTCTGGTAAAAGGTGTTCAAGAAGCTGGTGGATACCCAAGTCTTGATGATTTGCATGTGATCTATACTTCTCCTAGAGGTATTGTTTGGAGCAATAAAGTGGCGCGCTCATTTGGAACTGAAGTTCTCTCTCATCCTAAAAAAGATATTGTTTTCATTTGTGGTCGCTATGAAGGCATTGATGAGCGCTTTTTAGAAAAATATGTGAATGAATATTACTCCATGGGAGATTTTGTTTTAACTGGAGGAGAGTTAGCAGTTATGACAATACTCGACTCCGCCGTAAGATTTGTCCCGGGAATTTTAGGTAATAAACTTTCCAGTGAAGCTGATTCATTTGAAGATGGGATGATTGAATTCCCTCAATACACTAAACCACGTGAGTTTGAAGACATGGAAGTACCTGCTGTGCTGACTGAAGGGAATCATAAAAAAATTGAAGAGTGGCAAAAGCAAGAAAAGATTCGTCTCACCAAAAAGCATCGTCCTGATCTACTAAAGGGTAAGTAAGATTTCAATGGACTAACGACTACTCGTAAAACGAAACTGCGCCAAATAATAAAACAATAACCAACCAGACTCCATCTCTGTTTCTAGCGGGCACCTTTGAAGTTTGGTCGGGTCATCTATCGTAGCGTTTTCATCTCACTGTTTGCAGCCTTCAGTTAGAGTCTACTGGGCTTTGTTTTAAACTCTAGAAATCGTTCTACAGATCTTGATAAGAATCAGATCCTATCTAAATCGAGTGGCCTGGTTTTCGAAGAGGTTTAAGAAAGATGACTCATAATTATCTCTAAAATATTATCTAGATCAATTGGCTTGTGAATAAAGGTGGGATTTAGAAAATCATTTAAGTCCAGGTCGAATTTTGCTGACATGAGGATAAAGGGAATGCGAGAGAGGTCATTATTTGTCAGTTGAATTTTTCGAAATTCTAAACCATTCATGATGGGCATGTTATTGTCTGAAAGGATAAGATCCGGAAAACCATTTTCTTTTATTAAGTCCAAAGCTTCAATACCATGACCAGCTAGAAAGACTACGAAACCCTCGTCTTCTAGAAATTCCTTTAAGATTTCCGAGATTGATGGCTCGTCCTCAATGATCAGAATTCGTTTTTTCATTCGAATTTTTCTGGTTTAACAGCTGAGATCTTCATTGAAGTAATAATAAGAGATGGTTTAGAAATTAACTTTTTGAGAGAGGCTTCAATTTTCTTAGAATTTCTAATTGATTCTTTGACCATATCTAGTTTGTTGCTAAATTTATGAACCAGGTTCTCGCCTTTGTGGTTTAGATCAATAATTTCTCTTATCTCTTCTAACTGAAAACCAAGTCCGCGCAAATTTGTAATTAAATTCATCGTTTTCAGGGATTCAAGATCATAAAGTCGAAATCTTGAATTCTTATGACTGGCCGGCTTAATGAGCTTTCTCTTTTCATAATAGCGAATGGTTTGAATGGAAACCTTTGAGATTTTAGCAAACTTGCCAATTTGTAAGAGATTATCTTTTTTCATTTTCAAAGAATAAACCTATACCGTGCTATAGATGCAAATCATTTAATACACATATATCGATTTCCCAGCTATATACTCTTTTTTTAGTCGAATCAGAATTTTAAGAAGGGGTGGAATACTTGCTTTGCGGCGCGACACAGGACATATTGTCACCCAGCTTCTGAAATAAATATCCAGTAGTCTTTCAAAGCAACAGGAATTTTAAGTCTTCGGATGATGACAATAATCACCACTATTTTACGATGCTCCCACGAAAGCTTTTGCGCCTCTTCTGTAAAATATTTGTCGTTACGTGGCCCGAAACTGCGCATGTCTCCGTATCCTCTCTTTAAATTGCTTCTCATTCGATGTTCTCAATCTACGAGCAACTTTTGCATCACTTCTTTGAGAATCTAAAAATAAAAGTCCGCTATAATTCAATTTCTTCATATATAATTTGAAAACATGGAAATCTACTTAATCATTAGTGCGACTTTGATCATCCTGTTAATAATAGTTTTATTATTGCGACTGTCGCGTTCTATAAAGAAGCGAGTCGATGAGGCGCGAAATGATTTAAACCTAAATGGCTTTGTCAAAGATATTGCTACTATGAAGCCGATTGGCACTTTGACAAGAGTATGGGGCAAGCTGCCGAAAGCGACGCCGCTTTACTTGCAAGTTTCTAATTTTGATATCGTATCAGTTTCAGCTGGGAATAGTGGTTTCTTTGATATTAGGGTGGGGGATCCCGAATTTGATGTAACCTATGTCGTAAGATCCAATAATAAAGATAAAGCGATCCAGGTCCTTGGCCCAAATATACGAAAGGCCATTTTAGAGATCCATGACTTAAGATTTAGAACAGGCTCAATCATTTCTCTTCTGGGAGTCGATTACTTTCCCGAAGAGAAAGAAAAAGAGCTGAGAAACTATTGGATGATTGAGTGTCCTTCTGAACTTGGCCCTAACGAAGTCAAACAACTTCACAAACTTGCCCTGGAGATTATCCAAGAGATTCAAAAGGTTTGTGAAGATTGGCCTTTTGAAAAAAAGTTGAAGACGTCTTTTTTTGAAGGACGCTAGGAATGGTTTTGAAATGCTACAATATTATCTCAGTGTCCAAGAGATAAGCCTTTAGTAACTCTGTAGGTGTTTCTTGTTGGCCAGCAAAGCAAGCATGCGGAAGATCTTCAGCTGTTAGCGCAAATCCATTAGGGCGTACATTTCTCCCAAGGGAATATCTTTAATTGATATTTTTCCAAATTTTTGATGAATTGTTGCATGGGATTTCCATCTCTCTTTTTATGTTTTTTGCTTTTGGAAAGAAAGTGAACTCATAAAAGACCCTGATGGCATCAGATTAGTTCTCAGCAATATTGATTAACTAAGCGTGGAGACTTATTTGATTATGATTCGTGCATCGCTCGATATTTTCTTTTAGGTCATCGAGCTTTAAGGGTTTATTGATTATCTGGAAGATCTGCTTTGAGACTTCAAATTCTCCAAATGCGGAGCAGATAATAACCGGAATTTTAAAAAGAACTGGGTTACTTCCCATTGCTTTCAGAAGCCCGTTACCGTCCATGACAGGCATCATAAGATCGAGGATAATGCAGTCAGGAAGAAGAGTTCGAGGTAATGACTGAAGCAAATCTAAGGCCACTTTACCATTATGAGCAGTTAAAACTTTATAGTTTTCAAGTTCGAGAAACATTGAATAAATATCTCTGAGAGATTCATCATCTTCGACTATGAGTATTGTTTTCTGTTCCATATGTTTCCCCATATATGAATAACACTAAACAGAATTTTTAAACCTCTTTAAATCTTACAAACTTAAGAACGTCTAAGGCCACTTGTTCCAACTTCCTTATCGCGCATTTGGGTGCGTCTAATCTTTTCTTACATCATGCGAGTCAAGGTGTTTATTCAGGTTAATTTTTCCTTCTTCGATATTTTCATTTATTCCAGAATTGCTTGCGGAAATTGAAAACTTGAATTGCATGAAGTAGACATTCTTGGCTTGATATTAATACAGATAGATTTTCAACACTGGTCCTGCCAGATCCTTGTTGCAATAAGATGTTAAGATTTGATCGCTGAATATTTTATTATTTAACTCTTTTTAATTTTGGTAAGAACATCCGCTTTTAATCCATCGTTATATGTATTTTCGCTAAGATCCTGAAGAGACAACATGCCCACCGGCCTTTCTCCTTCATCTACTACCAAAAGTCTTGATATCTGCTTGTCTTTCATTAGTTTTATAGCATCAACGACATCTTGATTCTCATGTATGGTGAAAATCTCATTTCTCATGGCCAGAGAAACAGGTTTTTCCGGAGACTTTCCATGAGCAACACAGGAAATGACTATATCTCTATCAGTTACAAATCCAACGGGGCGGTTATTTTTATAAACAGGAATACTTCCAATGTCTTGCTTCTTCATTATTGAGGCCACATGTTTGAGAGAAGCATCTATTTGAACAGTAGTGACACCTTTGTGCATTATTTCTGAAACTTGCATATAAATCACCTTCTCCTTATATATTTGTCTTCCCGATCGTTACAACTCAAGTTTAGTCCTCCATTTTTTCAACTGCAACTAAAGCAATCTTAAAATATATTTACGAAATTCTTATTTTACGCACAGGATGCGGCAACAACATTTATTGAACGGCCACTTCAAAAGTAATACTTATTTCATCTCCCACTAACATTCCAGCAGCTTCCATTATCCCATGCCAGGCGAGCCCAAAATCTTTTCTCCTGATTTTTGTTTTCCCAGTGAGACTTTTAATCTCTTTGCCTGGGCCAGCGACTTGCAATGTAACTTGTTTTGTCACTCCATGAATTGTCAGATCACCGGTTACTAAAAGCTTATCTCTACTCCGTTCAAACCGACTTGATTTAAAAGTTAAGGTTGGAAACTTTTCTACGTTTAAAAAATCCACACTCTTTAAGTGACTATCTCTTTGTGTGTCACTTGTATCGATACTAGAGGCATCAATGTTGACTTCCACCTTTGATTGATCGATTTTATCTGAATCATAATAAAAATTTCCACTTATGTTTTTAAAGGCACCATAGACCTTGGCAATCATCATGTGTTTTACGCTGAATTTGGCCAAAGAGTGAGCAGGGTCAATTTGATAAGTCGTTGCCATTTTCTTTCTCCAGCTTCATAAATCCATTAAGCCGCTCAGTTTTAACTTTTTTGAGTTCACCATTTAAGAATTCTAAAATCGTATTTTTTTTTCTAAGAGTATCAGAATAGCCCAGTTCTATAAGCTGGTGAGTGTAAGCTTTTTCGAAAGCCAAATAGGAAAGCAAGTCCCATCCTTTGTTTTCTTTTGCACCAAGTCCTTTCAAGAGGAATCGTATCATTGCAGGAAATTCATGAAGAATGCCGATTGCAAGTTCCCCCAGGTTCCGACTCGGATTTAATGCAAGCAATGGTATTTGTCTTAACTTGCTGGTCATCTGCGATAGGTTCTCCAGAGACATCATAGAGAGCGTGCTATTTATGCGCTCCATCCTTTCAATATCTGTTTCCAGTGAATCTAAGAAAACGGCATTCAAAAGCATCCCACTTATTTCTGCAATCGTGAGGTCACCTTTACTAAGCTCTTGGTTAAATTTAATAATTTCCTCATTACTCCGCGAGGTACGGATTCCCACGGCAATGACTCGATCCGCGCCCAAGTGGATTGCTGGGCTCAAAGGAGAGCTTAATCTGATACAGCCATCACCATAATATTTTCCATTAATATTAACGGGTGGAAAAAAAATCGGAATGGCCGATGATGCCATGATATGTTCCACCGATAATTGTGTTTGAACTCCAATCCTGGTTGAACGAATCCATGGATTTAATTCCTCGATACCATCATAAAAGCTAATTGCCGTTCCTGTGAGATAATTTGTTGCCGAAACACTCACTCCGCGTAATATTCCGGTATTAAAAAATTGTGGCAACTGCTCTAAACGTAATTCTTCCTCTAATAACTTTCGTAATGGGCGAGTATCCAATAGATAATTGATCTTTTCTTTATTGCTATAAATACCTCCTGTTCCCAATATTCCAAGCCACTTCGTTCCCAGAGAGGCCAAAGACCTGGTGTCCGTTTTATAGATTTTATCAGAGTGAAGGTTCAACCACAGATCTGAAAGGCCCTTCGCGGCTGTTTTAAAATCATTGGCACGGGACATGAGGTAACTACCATTGATAGCACCGGCAGAGACACCGGTGATGATATTAAAAGGACTTTCTCTTTTTGATGAGAAGTCTGCGATTGCCTGAATGACTCCCACTTGATAGGCGGCTCGAGCACCGCCACCAGTGAGTACCAAACCAAGGTTCATGCAGTAACCATACAGCATGAATCGAGTCGACCGAAACTTTAGACTTCATGGTTTATTCAGCACTTCAAGTTAGGCCGTACTACTATTCTTTGACATCGCTACTCAATTTATTCTAGACAAATTTTCTTGACGCATAATTAAAGTAGGGAAGATCACACTGAAAATTCTAAGAAAGAGGGGTCGTTAATGTTTCAAAATAACCAAAAAAACTCGATAAAAGGGCTTAACTTACTTAGAGCGGGGTGGATAATAAGTTCTGCAGAATCGTTTGAGAAAACTGAGAATGATCATGTTTTGAAGGCACTTTCGTCAGTTTTAAAAATACCCGCTGCACCTAAAATCAAAGTAACAAAACAAAAGGAAACTCGGAAGCTGCTGAGTGCGGCCTTCCGACTAATGGCCCTGCAGGCCTTCTAAAAATGGATACCCATGAGTTTTAAAATTTTTCTTAACTTGTGTCTGCTGGCCTTCCTCTCTTGCTCCACACGGCACGGAGTCCACGTCATCTCATCCACTCACAACATAAATAAAATCATTGACCACGATTCCGTCCTTCGTGGAAAAACCTTGTACCAGCAACACTGCCTGAGCTGCCACGGAACCGACGGGGCGGGCAATGGTCCCGATGCGGGGATGCAGCTTCCGCGTCCGGCCAATTTGCGCAAACTCGCCAATCGGGGCACGGACTTTAAATTCTTCATGGATATTTCTGAATGGCAGGGCGGAATGCCGGGATGGAGAAAGCACTATTCATCAGAGCAGAGAGAAGACCTCGCGGCCTACATTAAAAGTTTCAAATAGAAGCTCTTCGGTTAGTTTTTCCTAGCAGATTGAGAAAAAAGATTTCTCACAAACGGACCCCAGGGGAGGTTTCTTTCAGAGTTTGCTTGAACCACGCTCCTCATCTCGGGGGTGATGTTGTGGAAATCGCTTCCTCCATCGGGCCCATCTCCGAGAGTGGCCGGAAATGTTCCCTTCACCGGTACCCAAAGAAAATCCGGGTGCTGATAGCTGTGCCACTCACCACCGATGATTTGATGATTCTCGTCGAGTTCCAGGTCGTAGTCGTACCCTGTACTGGAAGTTTCGATTTCCTGATTTTCACCCGCGCTTGGGGTATTCTCGATCACGTAAGAAACCTGCATCGAAACACCCACGATGAACTTTGTTTTTTCCGCTCGGAATTTTTCATTGGAATCCTCGAAACTGCCGCGTTTTAAAACGGCTTCCTCGTAGGTCTTAAAAACATTTCCCGTTTTTGGATTGAAGTAAGTGTATTCGTACTTAAAGACCGGCTGGTTCCACACTTCGTAGTCGAAGTTCGCATCCATCACGAAAGGTCTTCGGGAAATTCCCAACTGGTTCACCGCGGCCAGGTGCCAGGTACCGGGATTGGTGTCCAAGCAGCGCTCACTTCTGGGAGAAGGAGTCCGGGTGTTACAGCGTCCACCGATAAATTTCGAAGCATAGTTTCCCTGGGCCCAGAGCAAAGTTGCCAAGGCCTTGATGTCCGAGGGATGGAAGACTCCTTTTATGCCGGAGAAACTCATCTCTACATTTTTCACCGGTTCCGGCATCATGATGCTCGCCGCAGACCAGCCGTGACAGTGGCCCATCCAGGACTCAACGTTTCCGCTACGATCGTAGTAGAGCTTACCTTTTTCCCAGGCCGCGCTCGTTAAGGGCTGCCCCTTACTCTGAAAAAATAAATCGTATTTCTCGGAGGGTGAGAGGTCGTTGATGCGTCCTTCAGAGAGCAGTTCGCTTATGGGGTGCTGGTCTACGTAATTTTTTCCCTCGAACCAGTCGAGTTCCATGAATTTTTCATCACTGTAGCGTTCTGCGATCCCACCTTTATAAATGGGCCAGTAAGAATCTGACCAAGGAATCGTGACCGCTTCACCCTGCTGGAGCTTCAAGCGGTCCATCTCCTTAAGACTTCGCACCATGGACTGCGGATTCTCCACCAGATCTTCGGCGTAGTCTCCATCCTTAATAGGTGAAAAAATCTTCGGTCTATCAGAGAGGGCCATGATTTCATGGCGGCAACCTTGACGGGCGAGTATTATGGATTCGGACGTCGTCGCCAAGGCCTGAAGAGAAATGAAGACGAGGGGAGCAGCGAGCAAGTGTTTCATTGAATTTTCCAGAGTGAGTAAGGAAAGTTTTTCAAGGGCATCTTTCGATGCCCATGTTGATAGACTTATCTCTCAATCAAAGCACTCACTGATTTTCCATCCATTGTTCTTACAAATAATAGAATATTTTTGTTCTGAACTGCTCTTGGGTTAAAGCGGACTGGATAATCGAAATAAACTTTTTCTCTTGTGCAATCATTGGCGACTTTCTTCATGATAGGAAGAATTGAGAATGTGTCTTTATCATTTGAGATAATCTCAACATGATCAAGACCAATGCAATTAGGTCTTGTTCCTACTAATCGAACACTCCCGGCCAATCCTCCGGTGAAGCCTAAGTCCACATGATGAACCATGGCGTACATATGATCATCCACACTGCCTGAGCTTGATTCAGAAACTGTGAGTTCTTCTTTGAGAGTATCATTTACTAGAATCTGGTATTGACCGGCCTGTAAGTTACCTACGGTTACGTTTTCCAAATAGGACACATCAAGAATTTCACAGTTTGATTCTTGATTACTCATTAGAGCAGTAATTTTGATATTGATTTTATCCTCGTTAACTTTTACATCTACTTTGTTACGTGAGAAACAGGTATTAGGAAATTTTCCGAGTACCATGAGTTCCACGTTATCGTTATTATCAAAACCTTTAGGAACGAAGAGATGATCTACCGGAGAAGTCACAACGATAGGAGAGGCATTTAAAGCACCAGCAAGAGTCATAGGAATCAGGGTTAATAAAAAACGTTTCATAAAAGCTCCTTTTTAATTGATTGAAAATAATCTATCCATTCAAGTACTTCTTGAGCTTGATTAATATCCTCTGAAAACATGATTTATATCAGCTCGGATTCAAGTGAATTATCTTAATCTCTCCCCACATTCCTAGGAGGAAATATGAAATATCCCGTTTGGGTCTTGCTTTTAACACAGGTCGCTTTGGCCTCACCACAGGTGATTCTCTCACCCATTGATCATCTTTATATTCCTGAAGGTTTTGATAGTAATGATTCAGTAGAACTCGTGGTTTCGGGAAGCTTTCCTAACACTTGCTATGGCCGAAATAATGTCTCGGTAAAGATGTCTAATAGCATTATTGATATTCGTGTGACCGCACTTGCGCCGGAAGCTTCTCTTAGGGGAAGTCGTTTTTGCCCACAAGTTGCCATCCCGTATAAAGAGGTCATCTCTTTAGGGAATCTTCAAGGTGGTCAATATAGAGTGAGAGTCAATTACACTCGAGCGTCTGGACTTATTGATACTCTAAAAGTTGAAGAATCATCTTCATCAGCGGTTGATGACCATGTTTACGCTGCGGTTGATTGGGTTGAGAGCAAAGGTGGAAATCAATTTGTTCTTCATGGCATGAAGTACACAGATTGCTTTAAATTAGACCGTGTAGAAGTGGTCAGCAACAAGAAGGATACCCTTTCGGTTTTGCCTATCATGAAACAGGTTTCAAGTTTTTGTCCTATGAAAGGGGTGCAGGTTTCTTATCCCATGAGCCTTGATCTGAGCGGATTAAAAATGAATAAACCTCTTATTCATGTCCGGACGATGGACGGAAAATCAGTGAACAGCAT
>CAMDDI010000103.1 GCA_945890905.1 Bacteriovorax stolpii | reverse complement strand
CAGATGGCTTAAATCCTCGAAAAACCTTGTACATCTCAGAATTAGAAACCAAGACTTCATTTACACCCAAAGCCGGAAGCTTCTTCCAAGCAATATTATCAAACGAATAATAGTTTTTTCCCGCGAGCTTACGAAAAAAGAGCTTAGTTTTATTCCCTTCATGAGAGAACTCCATAGTCTTTCCCGCTTGCACTTCAACATCCAGGCAGAATTCTTTCATCTCCTGATTCATGAAATAGTATCTCATGTTCTCTCCCCCATCTGATTCATCTCAATGGCCGCAACCTTGAGCATGAAAGATTTCATTTCTTCTTTAACGGCTACTTTTTCTTGAGGCTTAATCTTGCCAATGTAAGCCGTAGAATATTCACCTCTTACAAATGTTTCTTCTCTTAGGATCACTTTATGGAGAGCAATGTTAGTTTTTATTCCGTCGATGATTAAGCCATCGAGAGCATTTCTAATTTTTCTTAGTGCCACTTCACGATTAAACCCTTTCGCAATCAGTTTTCCGATCATGGGATCAAAATCTGGAGTTATCGCAAACTTAGGATAAATGCAGTGATCAAAACGAATTCCCTGAGGGAAAGTCGTCTCAAAGCCCACGATTTTCCCAGGAGCTGGAAGCATGGTAATCGGATCTTCTGCACAGATCCGAAGCTCAATAGCATGTCCATGAATCACGATATCTTCCTGAGATTTAAAATCAAGTGGCTCGCCAAAGGCGGCTTTGATCATATTGGCCACAAGATCCACACCTGTTATTTCTTCAGTGATGGGGTGCTCAACTTGAATACGAGTGTTCATCTCAAGGAAATAAAATTTCTTATCTTCACCCATGATAAATTCAACCGTACCAGCTGAATCATAGTTCACAGCTTTGGCACACTTTACTGCTGTTTTACAAATATCTTGTCTCACCGCTTCGTCAGTTCCAATAAATGGAGACGGAGCTTCTTCAATAATTTTTTGGTGGCGACGCTGAATCGAGCACTCACGCTCAAATACGTGATAAACGTTTCCCTTCTTATCCGCAAGGATTTGAACCTCAATGTGATGAGGATTCAAAATATATTTTTCAACCAGAAGGCCTGCGTATCCAAAAGATGAAAGTGCTTCGCGCTGAACCGCTGCAAAGTTCTCTTTAACTTCTTTATCGTTAGCACAAGGGCGCATGCCCTTACCACCACCACCAGCAACAGCTTTGAGAAGAACTGGATAACCAATCTCATTACCAATCTTAATTGCCTCTTCAATTGTGGCCACTTCTCCTGTTGATCCAGGAACGACTGGCACACCCGCTTCTTTAGCAATCTGCTTAGAAATATCTTTGGCACCCATTTTATAAACGGCAGTTGGATTCGGACCAATGAAGGTCACACCTTTCTTGGCCAAAGTTTCAGAAAATTCTCTATTTTCAGATAAAAATCCATAACCCGGATGAACTCCATCGATTTTAAAATCTTCGATGATCTTCATTATTCTTGGGATATTTAAATAAGTGTCTTTGTTATTAGATCCTTCAAGATGAACCCATTCTTGGCAATACTCAAGATGAGGTGGTTCAGTTTCATTATCGGTCCAAACCCCAACTGATACTAATCCCAGTTCATTCAAAGCTTTTGCTACACGAATAGCTATCTCACCACGATTGATGATGAGGACGCGTTTACCTTTCATAGTGGAATATTCCCATGTTTACGGTCAGGTCGTATGACTTGTTTGTGCTCAAGAGCTTTCAAATAATCATAAAGTCTCTTTCTTGTTTCTTCTGGATTAATGATCTCATCCAAGTATCCAAGCTCAGCTGCGCGGTAAGGATTGGCGAAGTTATTTTCATAACTCTCCACATTCTTCGCCTTATTAGCAGCATCGTTTCTGAAAATAATATTTACAGCACCCTCTGCCCCCATCACTGCAATCTCTGCAGTTGGATAAGCAAGGTTAATGTCAGCACGAATATGTTTTGAGGCCATCACATCATACGCACCACCATAAGCTTTTCGAGTGATGAGTGTGATAAGAGGCACAGTGGCTTCTGAATAAGCGTAAAGAAGTTTCGCCCCGTGACGAATGATTCCACCATATTCTTGAACTGTTCCCGGCAAGAATCCTGGAACATCCACCAATGTAATAATGGGTATATTAAAAGCATCACAGAAGCGCACAAATCTTGCGGCCTTAATTGAAGAATCAATATCTAAACAACCCGCTAAGAAACTTGGCTGATTGGCCACAATTCCCACTTTGATTCCTCCAATTGAAGCAAACCCAGTAAGAATATTTTTCGCAAAATCACGGTGAATTTCCATGAAATGCTGATCATCCACAACTTCTAAAATAAGCTCATGCATGTCATAAGGTTTTTTCGAACTATCAGGTATGAAGTTTTTAAGTTTGTTATTTTTCCTTTGAACCGAATCTGTAGAAAGTCTTGGTGTATGCTTCCCTTTATTACAAGAAGGAATAAACGCAAATAATTCTCTGACTCTTTCAAAGCAATCATCCTCATCATCACATCTAAAATGAGCGACTCCTGATTTCTCGTTGTGGGTATGAGCTCCGCCCAAAGCATCTTTAGTCACTTCTTCGTGAGTCACAGTTTTGATCACATCTGGACCAGTAACAAACATGTAGGATGTCTTATCCACCATGAAAATAAAGTCAGTCATGGCCGGAGAATAAACTGCTCCACCAGCACACGGACCCATGATTAAAGAAATTTGAGGAATCACTCCTGAACACTTAACGTTGCGATAAAAAATTTCTGCGTACCCCGCGAGAGCATCAACACCCTCTTGAATTCGCGCCCCACCTGAATCGTTAAGACCAATTACAGGAATTTTATTATCCAGAGCAAAATCCATGACCTTACAGATTTTTTTTGCGTGAGCTGCACCCAGTGCTCCACCCCAACAAGTAAAGTCTTGTGAAAAGATCGCCACTTGCTGCCCATTAATTTTTCCAATCCCAGTGATTACACCGTCTCCTAGGTATTTGGTTTTCTCCATGCCAAATGAATCACAGCGGTGAGTGACAAATTTATCAAATTCAATAAATGAATCAGAATCAAGAAGCTTAGTTACGCGCTCACGGGCAGTATACTTTCCTTGCTCGTGTTGCTTATTGATTCGCTCTTGCCCACCCCCCAATTCGGCCTGGGTTGTGAACGTGGCCAATTGGTCTCGTCTTTGCTCATTTGTCAGCATCAAATCCTCCTCAAAACATGAACCCAAGTTATACCTTGGAAGCTTTTAAGGGTAAAGAATTGACTCTCTGATCCAAAGACTGAATTTTTTTAACCAAAAAAAAGGGCCCTTTCGGGCCCCTCGCTTTATTCACCGACTGCTCTTTTCTGAGCTCGTTTATCTAATCCGTATTTATCCACTTTCATAATCAGGCCGGCCCTTGAAATCCCAAGCTCTTTAGCAAGTTTTGACTTGTTGAAAGCGCAGCGCTTAAGCCCTTCGCGAATCATCAAAATCTCAAGCTCTTCTAAAGCATCTTTGAGAGATCCATTCGTGTTCACTCCCTTCAGGAAGCTTGAACCACCGTGACCACTTCCCGGATTGGCTTCGCCCGCTTCTAAGATACGAGCTGAGAGCATATCTGGAGTAATCATTTTCTCTTCACCAGCAAGAACCACAAGACGCTCAACTTCGTTTTGAAGTTCACGAACGTTACCTGGCCAAGCATGATCGAGCATTTTTTCTAAGCACTTCTTGGAGAAAGTTTTAAGAGGAAGACCTGATTCTTCACAACGCTTTTGGATGAAGAAATCCATCAATATCGGAATATCTTCTGTGCGCTCTTTGAGTGAAGGAAGAGCAACGTTAATCACGTTGATTCTGTAATAAAGATCTTCTCTGAACTCGCCCTTGGCAATCATCTCTTTAAGATTTTTGTTAGTCGCAGCTACCACGCGAACGTTAACTTTCTTGGGAGTTGTTGCACCCACTGGCATATAAGTTCCTTCTTGAAGAATACGAAGGAGTTTTACTTGCATTGATGGAGTTGTATCCCCAATTTCATCTAAGAAGAGTGTCCCACCGTTAGCAACTTCGAACACACCTTTCTTATCTTTGATCGCACCCGTGAATGATCCTTTAACGTGACCAAAGAGTTCCGAATCAAGCAAGTTGTCGTTGAAAGCTGAACAGTTCACCGCCATGAAAAGAGAATCTTTTCTTGGAGAATTGTAATGAATCGCTTTCGCCACCATTTCTTTACCTGTTCCGTTTTCCCCTTGAATCAGAATAGTTGATTCAGAGTTCGAAACTTTAGAGAGAAGGTGATAAACCTGCTGCATCTTTTTCGATTTACCTATTAGGTTATGATAACGGTACTTGTTTCCAAGCTCCGAATTCAAGTCCATGATACGTGCTTCACGCTTAGAGATTTCAGAGTGGAATGTCGAAACTTCATCAGCTACGATTCCAACGAGCTCTCTCATTTTTGAGAAATCTTTCTCGGAAAACTTTTTCATTTTAGAGACCGCCACTTTCGCGTCGTCCTCACTCACTCCACACTCTTTCATCTTGTGAACAATCTTCTCAAGATCTTCAGAGCTGCAAGTTTCTTTTAAATATGGATAAGCAAAGATGGCTCCTTGCAACTCCCCATCCACGATCACTTTATGGGCGTAACCAAAGGTTCCTGGAAAGAATGATTCCCATTCACACCACTGATCATCTTTAGCAGCAAAAGTTTCAAAAACTTTTTCTACATCAGACTCAAGCCAGTCATGTCCAAATGATTGTGACATTTGAAGCTTAAAGAATGGCGACTTATACGGATAATCAGTTTGTGTTAAAAACTGAACTCTCCCTTGCTCATCCGCGTAGAAAATATCAAGGCCATACCAGCCTCCAATAATCTGCTCGAGCTTCTTATTTACGTGTAGTTCTTTAATGGATTTCCAATCAATCATGATGTTCTCCTGTGTGCTCAAACGTCCATTCCATGAACATTTTTAAATTAATCGTCTAACTTATCGGCACTTTGTCGGATTTCTTGACAGGAGAATTGATTGATTGCGGAATTAATTTACAGTTTTCGGGTCGACGTTAGGTAAAACTCGTCAAATGTTTGGAAGAACGTGGGATTTTTCCAAATCTGGGGCCCTAAAAACTTTCTAAGAAGGGTCTTATCCGACGAAAACACATAGGTTTCCGGCACCCGAGTTGTCCCATATTCTGTTCGGTGAATGTCTTTATTATCTAAAAGCCAAGTGATCCCGGCCGGAAGTTCCATTCCTTTTAAATGCTTATTGATCTTCACCACTTCATCATTCACCGCCACCAAGAGAAACTTAACCCCTGGTCGCCCTTCAAATTGCTTTATAAACGTTAATAGCTCCGGGAGCTCAGCTTCACATGGGGCACACCAAGTCCCCCAAAAATGGACAACCAGGAGCTCAAACTGCTGATCTGCGATTATATAAGGAGTACTCTCGAGAGTTTCAAATGTACTCTCAGGTAATTTCTTTAATACGGAAGTAGGATTTGACTCCAGAGCGAGCTGACTTTCCAATGATTTTTTCTGATAGAAGGCATACCCCATGGTGAGAGCGATAACGGAAAGGATAATGAGAATTCGTTTTAACATGGCCTAAAATAAAAAAACCTTCTCAGCGCTAACCGAGAAGGTTTTGAATGTTGAAATCTTTAAAAAATTACTCAACGAAAGCGATATAAGCTTCTTTAGCACCATCACCAAGACGGCCTTCAGCAACTTTAAGCAAACGAGTGTAGCCGCCTGGACGTTGTTTGAACTTAGGGGCCACAACGTCGAAGAGAGCTTTTACAGCTTCTTTATTGTTAAGCTTAGTGAAAGCCAAACGACGGTTAGCAACAGTATCAACTTTAGCAAGAGTTACAAGCTTCTCAACGAAAGGCTTGATAGCGCGAGCTTTAGTATCAGTAGTTCTGATTTGTTGATGCGTGATCAATTCGATAGCAAGGTTTTGAACCAATGCTTTTCTGTGTTGAGGCTTCACACCAAGTTTGTATTTGTGGCAACTATGTCTCATAAAATTCTCCTAGGACGCTTCTTTATTCAGCGTGCTGCTGCTTCATAATGTTGTCGACTTTCATTCCTAAACCAAGACCCATTGTATTTAAGATCTCTTTGATCTCATTCAATGATTTACGACCGAAGTTTTTCGTACGTAACATTTCGCCTTCTGTCTTAGAAACGAGCTCGTAGATATACTTGATGTTAGCGTTCTGTAAACAGTTAGCCGAACGTACAGACAACTCAAGCTCAGAAACTGGCTTAAGAAGAGCTTCGTTGGCAACACCACCGCTAGATGTAGCAGTAGCTGGCTTAACTTCAGTAGGAGCATCTTTGTCTTCGAAGTTAAGGAATACAGATAATTGATCACGAAGGATTTTAGCTGAGATAGCTACGGCATCAACTGGATCAATACCAGCATTAGTCCATACTTCGAGAGTAAGTTTATCATAGTCAGTTCTCTTACCAACACGTGAATTAGTCACAGTGTAGTTCACACGGTGAACTGGAGAGAAAAGAGTATCGATGTAGATCCATCCAACAGGAAGATCAAAAGCATCCTTGTTATCAAGAGCAGTTACATAACCTTTACCACGAGCAACTTTCAATTCCATACGGATAGATCCGCCAGAAGAAACGTTGGCAATCACGTGTTCAGGATTGAGAACTTTGACATTTCCGCTTTCAGAAATATCAGAAGCTCTAACTGGACCTTCAGAATTTTTTTCAAGAATAAGAGTTACTTCTTCTTTATCAGTGATTTTGAATCTGATTTCTTTCAAGTTAAGAATGATCTCAGAAACTTCTTCTTTGATGTTATTGATTGTGCCGAACTCATGGTCCACGCCATCAACCTTAACTGCTACAATCCCTGCACCCTGAAGTGAAGAAAGTAGAACTCTACGAAGAGAGTTACCAAGTGTAAGTCCATAACCGCGCTCAAGTGGCTTAGCTGTGAATTTACCGTAGTTTTGTTTAAGACCTTCGCTATCTACTTCAAGAGCAGCAGGACGAATCATGCCGGCCCAATTTTTACTCATATAGTTCATATAACTCCTACAAAAATGTGTGCAGTTGAAACAAAAGGACGCTTATACTCTTCTTCTTTTTGGAGCACGACAGCCGTTGTGAGGCATTGGGCTCATGTCAGCTACAGAAGTAATTCTGAGGCCGGCAGCGAGAAGAGCACGGATCGCGTTTTCACGACCAGCGCCTGGACCTTTAACTTTAACGTCTACCGAGTTAAGTCCATGTTCAGCAGCTTTTTTTGCAGCTTCTTGAGAAGCAACTTGAGCAGCAAACGGAGTTGATTTTTTAGATCCACGGAAACCAAGACCACCAGCTGATGCCCATACTACAGCATTTCCATCAGCATCAGAGATCGTTACGATCGTGTTGTTGAAAGAAGCGTGAATGTGACAAACACCGTGATTTAAGTTTTTTCTAACTTTTTTCTTTGTTGATTTAGCACCAGAACCAGCTGTAGTAGCCTGAGCTTTTTGTGAATTCGTTGTAGCCATATATTCCTACCTTATTTATTTCATCGCTTTAATAGATTTTTTACCTGCAATCGCAACAGCAGGACCTTTTCTTGTACGAGCGTTCGTATGAGTACGCTGTCCACGAACAGGAAGACCTTTACGATGACGGATACCGCGGTAACAGCCAAGGTCTTTTAAACGCTTGATGTTCAGAGCGATTTCACGACGAAGATCACCCTCAACGTTATATTCATCAAGAGCAGTACGGATTTGTTGTACTTCTTCTTCTGTTACTTCGTTTGAGCTTCTTTCAGGATTGATTCCAACTTTCGCTAGAACTTCTGAACAAACTTTTGGACCAACACCGAAGATTGCTCGAAGAGCAACTTTCATTTTCTTGTTTCGTGGTAAATCTACCCCTAATAAACGTGCCATATTTTACTACCCTTGTTTTTGCTTATGCTTAGGATTTACTTTACAGATAACACGCAAAACACCTTGGCGTTTTACAACTTTGCAATCTTTACAGATTGGCTTTACAGACGATCTAACTTTCATAATTTAACCCTTGCTTCTAAAAATGATACGACCCTTATCCAAATCATATTTTGAGATTTCAATGACGACTTTATCGCCAGGTAAAATCTTAATAAAATTCATACGCATCTTCCCGCTGATGTGGGCTAAGACCACATGTCCATTGGGAAGTTTTACTCTAAATCGTGTATTGGGTAAAAGTTCGAGAACTTCCCCTTCCACTTCAATTGTGTCAGTTGACTCAGCCATGCCCTTCCTAAAAAGAAGTGATCTTATATAAAAAAATAAACTAGAAGACAATAATATTAATTCTGAAACGTCACACTTTTGACGAGATCATATTAAAGATCGCGTCAGCAGACTCTTCAGCATTCACCTTCATCAAACGACCCAGATCTTGGTAGTACTTTAAAACCGGAGATATAGAGTCTTGGAAGACTTGAAGTCGGTTTGAAATGACTTCTTCTTTATCGTCCGCTCGTTGTACAAGATTTGTACCACCGCACTGATCGCACACGCCTGTTATCTTAGGCTTTTTTGAGATGAGGTTATATATAGCACCACAATCTTTGCAAGTCCTGCGATTTGTGAGTCTTCCCACAAGTTTCGCCATATCGATTTCAAAATACACCGCAGTTGAAGGAGATCCTTTCAATACTTCCTTATCAAGCGTTTGTGCCTGAGCAAGATTTCGTGGATAACCGTCAAATATATACTGCGACGCAACCAGGTTAACATTGGCCTGAAGAAGTCGAATAACGAGTTCATCTGAAACCAAGGCACCCGAATCCATAACTTGTTTAACTTCTAATCCCAGATCTGACTTCTTAGCAATTTCTGCTCTTAGGAGATCTCCTGTTGAGATGTGCTTAAAGCCTCTATCTGCAACAAGTCTGCTGGCCTGAGTTCCTTTGCCGGAACCGGGAGCTCCTATGAAGATCAAATGTGATTTCATGATTATTAAAACCTCTTCACACCTGAATATTTGCCCTTCACTTTGTAGGCAGTATCAAGTCTTTGAGAAATCATGAAACTTTCCGCTTGGGCCATAGTATCGATCGCAACACCTACCAAGATGAGGAGCGAAGTACCACCGAAGTAAAAAGGCACTTTTGCATAAGTAAATAGAATAGTCGGCATGATACAAATTGCAGCTACGTAAATAGCTCCAACTAAAGTTAAGCGGCTGATGACTTGATTTAGGAAGTCTGCAGTCTGCTCACCTGGACGTATACCAGGTATAAATCCGCCGTTCTTTTTCAAAGATTCAGATACATCATCAGTTTTAAACTGAATAGTTGAATAGAAATAAGCAAAGAAAATAATGAGTGTAATGAAGACAACGTTGTAGAGCATTTTACCAGGGGTAAAAAGCTGCTGAATATTGTCGAAGTAACTCTTCACAGGAGAAGTCTGTGGAATAAACTGTGAAATTGTTGTTGGGAATCCAAGGAGTGCACTGGCGAAAATCGGAGGCATAACTCCCGAAATATTCACTTTAATAGGAAGATGCGATGATTGACCACCAAACACGCGGTTGTTTACTACACGCTTGGCATATTGGACTGGCACTTTTCTAAAGGCACGCTCAACAAAAATAATAAACCAAAATGAAACAAGCATAATGGCCAAAACTATTAGAAGACTTACAACACTCATCTCACCATTTTGGAGAAGATTGAATGTATCGCGGATACCACGAGGAATTCCTGCAGCGATACCGGCAAAGATTACCAATGAAATACCGTTACCAATTCCACGTTCAGTAATTTGTTCTCCAAGCCACATCACAAACATCGTACCAGCTGTTAAGCTGATCACCGTAAGAAGCCGGAAGCTCATGCCAGGATCAATAACAACAGGAAGACCGTTAGGGCTCTTGATGTTTTCTAGTCCTACGGCTAATCCATACCCCTGGAAGAAACAAAGAATCACTGTTGCATAACGAGTATACTGAGAAATTCTTTTGTGACCGTCAGCCTCTTTTTGAAGCTCAGCCAGAGCAGGAATAGAATAAGATAGGAGACTGAAGATAATTGAAGATGTGATATAAGGCATGATTCCAAGTGCAAGCACTGAGAATCTTTCCAAAGCTCCACCTGAAAATGTATTAAATACGCTGAAGAGAGAGCCCTTCATTCCATCAAAGAATGAAGATAGTGCTCCACCATCAACACCAGGAGTTGGAACCTGAGTCGCAACCCTGTATACACCAAGCATTAGGATAGTAAAAAAAACTCGTTTTTTTAGCTCTTCGAGCTTTGAAACATTCGATGACATCCCTGTATCCTTCTTTAATTAAGCGTTCTCTACTTTGCCGCCAGCTTTTTTGATCAATTCTAAAGCTTTTGCTGAGAACTTTTCAATGCCTTTGAAGGTCAATGCTTTATTAAAGTCGCCTTTAGCCAAGATTTTGATCGGCAAAGACTTGTTGATACCGCTTAAGAAGCCTTTATCAACGAGAGTTTCACGAGTTACAACTTCAGTACCGAATTTTGTCGCAAGCTTTTCAAGGTTAAGAACAGCGTACTCAACTTTGAAAGGAGCGTTAGAAAATCCAACTTTTGGTAATCGACGGTAAAGAGGCATTTGACCACCCTCGAAACCAATTCTGATACCGCCACCATTACGAGCTTTTTGCCCTTTGTGACCTTTACCAGCTTGAGTACCTTGACCAGAACCTTGTCCACGGCCAATACGCTTAGTATTTTTGTTTGCGCCCTTCGGGCTTTTTAACGTTTTAAGAGTTAACATATATAACCTCAGTAATTATTTAACAATCTCAAGCCATGTGATCATAGCTTTAACCATTCCACGAACCGCTGGAGTATTCTCCAAAGTTTTTGAATGATTAATTCTTCTAAGACCTAAGCCTCTAATTGTAGCTTTTTGTTTATCAGTACAACCGATAACACTTCTTTTTAATTTAAAAGTAATTTGATTGTTCATAGTTATGCCTTACTTAGTAG
>CAMDDI010000102.1 GCA_945890905.1 Bacteriovorax stolpii | reverse complement strand
ATATCCAATATTAATCAAGGATTATATAGTTTATATACGATAATTAATATGTTTATTGATAGGTTATAAACGATAAATCTGTGTATCTAAATGATTTTACGTAGATTGGAGTCAATGTGAATGCACGCAAACTCTCCCTCAAGTCTGGCCAAGACACCTTTTCTTTTAAACTGTTTTAGGATACCCAGCTCTTTATGCGCTATTTGATTCTTATTATTGCCCTTATGGGTTGTGGAAAAACTGTTACTAAAAGAGGTGCGAGCTTTCCTTCCAATGAGGCATCTCCCTTAGAGAGTTCTCAGTTAGATCGGGCCCTCATTAAAATTCAAACTGAGTTTGAAACAATTGGTGTCTCAGTTAATTTGCGCTCACTTCCTTATAGTGTGACAACTCTCGGTGGAAACCGCGCGGGTGTTTGCTACAAGAAAGGGGGAAGAAGTATTGGGATAGCTCTTGATCACTCCACCCTAGCAGATCATTTTCACACCAATGATTATTTAAATGATCTATACCGGGTTCTTCTGCATGAAATAGGTCACTGCTTTTTTAATCGTGATCACGAGTCAGGTCTTATTAAAGCTCACGGTCATGACTTGAAAATTTTTATCGCTCAAGACAGAGGCGAAGGCTACTACACGGCCCTAATGAATACCGTGATGGCCACAGATGGCTGGCATTTGATCCCTAATATTCTTTGGCCCTATTATGTCAAAGAGATCGCGGGCCAGGATCGCATCAATAAATGGAAAGAGTTTGACCGGTATACCTATATTCAGCTTGTGACCCAATACTCATCACGCAACCTTTCAGAATCCTTAGAAATTATTGAATAAAAGTATTCCTCTCCAGTAATGCTCCGATAAGCCTCCATTACCATGGAGTATCTATGAAGCGCTTTGCTCTCGCCTTGGCCTTATTCTATTCTGCTTATTCAGTAGCTGGACCCATTGAGACTCATCTGAAAGGGGTCTTGGATGAAGTGAGTGCTCAGAGTTGTGAGAAGACCTATAAAGATGCTTCTGATTATCTCGATGGACTTAAGGCCACTGACTACGATCAAGAAATAAAAAAGAGTGATGCTCAAAACGTTTCAGAAATGTTTTGGAACTACCGCATGCTTATTCAAAGTAAGCTTCAGTCTTTTTACAAGTCCAATAATTTAAGTAAAGAGTGTTCAGTTTCGGCCCGTCATATTTTGCGCTCTCTAAGAACTGGTGAAGACTTGGCCCAGGATCAACTACGAAGGAGTGCTCCTGGCACTGTAGTTTTTCCGGACGATGCATTTGCTGCGGCCAATAGTCATGTTCGGCGGAACAAAAATTTTTCAAATTTCCATATGGTCAATGATCTTAAAAGTGGGGATGTGATTCTCTCCAGAGGGAATGCGTATACTTCAGCCGCAATTTCTTCACTAGGTGAATTTGATGCTCAGTTTTCACATTTAAGTTTAGTTTACCGTGATGAGCACGATAAAGTTTGGACGGTGGAAGCTCACATTGAAGTCGGGGTATTTGTGCGGACTCTGCAAGAGCATGCTGATGATCACAACTTCCGTAGTATGGTTTTGCGCTTTGAAGATTCTTCTCTGGCCGCGAAGGCAGCGAAGTTTATGTTTGAAAAAGCAAAACTTGCCAGTGAGACCACAGGTAATATTCTTTATGACTTTGGATTTGATCCTAATAATAATGATAAATTATTTTGTTCTGAAGTTGTGTCCTATGCTTTTGACCAGGCCTCAAATGGTGCTCTGAGAGTTCCACTCTTTCCCAGCCGACTTTTTGAGCGCAAGGAAGAGTTTGTGCGGATGCTCGAGATTGAAGTTAATGAAAGTTTTGTTCCTGCAGACTTAGAAGTGGACCCACGATTTACGGTGATTGCCGAATGGCGAGATGCTAAAAAGATTCAGAACATTCTTGAGAAAGATGCGGTTTTGCGTGCGATGTTTCGCTGGAATGATGAGCTTCATTATAATCTGATTCAATCTTCTTCTTGGAAATCACTGCTTTACAGAGATATTGCTTGGCCTCTGCGACGAGTGCCTTATTTGAAGAAATACTTCATTAAAAAACTTCCCCTGAATATGACCCGTAGATTGATTGGATATTTTGGTGTCCTTGAAACAGTGGGAGAGTTGCTGCAGAAGCAAGCCATCGTGGCCAATGAGTTATCCTATGCCCAATCTGGTTTTCCTTTAATGGAATCAGACCTCTATAAAATCCTAGATGATTACCGGATAAAAGATGCGGCCAAGAGAAAGAAAATGCACCATATGTTCAGACCCCGCAGATAAGAGGCCACTGCTTCTTTCAAATCCCTTCAATGGTGTCAGTTCAAGACTTTAAGGCAATTCGACACCGATTAACTCAGGACGCAACGCACCTTGCGACGCGTCTTCTGCTTGAAATTCGATTATGAAATATTGGCAAGCTATTTGCTCTGGTATTTCTTATCGATAATATTCCACAGGAGAGTGAGTATGCAGAAGGTTCTAGCACTATTATTAGTTTTTGTTGTTGTCTCGTGTACAAGCGAAAAGAAAAAAGCCGCTCAAAGTTTTGAAGCGACTCTTGAAGCTGAAACTGGAAACAGTTTTACCATCGTTAAACTTCAAACTGAAAAAGGTAACTACACAGTTTATCGTAACGAAAACACTGGTGAGTACATTGCCTATAACATGGATAAATGGAATCGCGACACAATGACAACATTAGCTCAGTATAATGCTGTTGCAGTTGCAGGTGATGTTGTTGGCCGTCTTAGCCAAGGTAGAGAATGGGTTGATAGTGGTTACTGGGAAGATATCTACGAAACACGCACTTATCAAGATGAAGACTACAGCTACTCTTGTGATTGTTATGTAACTTCAACATACTCTGAGCGTGTTTGGGTTGGAGAGAGATATGTTGATACATCTCACTGGTACACGTTCTACACAGGTGGTGGTTTCCGTTTTGAAAACGCTTCAGGCGCTTCAAAAGATCTTGAAACAATCGCTGCTCTTAAAGAAGAAGCTGCTCAATCTTTCATGGCCGCTAAATTTAAGAGCGAGTTCTCTCTCTCTGAAGATCGTGCCTCTGAAATGGCCAAACTAGCTAACAAGTATCAGCGTCTTGAAAATGCTCGTGAGCTAACAGCTGCTGAGAAAGATAAGTTCGCTTTGAGTGCCCTTGGTGTAAGCATGAACCAAATCGAAGTGGCGATGAAGAAGAAAGCTCAAGGGTCTGAAGCCCAGTATGCTGACCTCCTCAAAACTGCTGCTCAAGTTAACAACACGACTCCAGAGCAAATCGGTAAATTCTTCGACGAAGTTGTTGAAGGAATCTAAGACTTAAATAAGTTCCTAATATTTGGGCCCGAGAGGGCCCTTTTTTTTGTCCTTAAAGCTCAGTAATAATTACAATTTTGGATCGACGCGTCATCGGTCTATGCTACAAGGTCGCCACTATGGTTAAAACTCTCGTATTTTTATTACTGCTTATTTCCCACGCCTACGCTCAAGAGATGATCCCCGGACTTATTCCACGGTTCTATTCTATTGAAGCAGCATCAGATCTCTCTATGACTCCCGATGAGGCCCACAATCAGGCCCTCAAAGGTGTGGATATTTCTTTATTGGATCCTGATCCAGCTACCAACATCTGGAATCCCAGGCGCAAAACAATTCCTGTGATTGAATTAGTCAGAGCAGGAGAGCAGCTCACATATATTAAGTCCCTTCCCAGTCGCAGCGGACAGTTGCGCTTTAGCGTTCAAACGAGTTCTCGTCGCGAGTTAATTATTATTTTATCAAAAAAAGTTCACAACTTTTTACTTCGCAGAAATATTCTCGCCAAGCTTGGATATGAAACTCAACCCATGTCTTGGGTGCCCAGTTTTAAACTCAACTTTGTTGACTCCATTGACCGCGATCTCTTTAAAGAAGATATGAAAGATAAACTTATGGCCGGTGCTGAACGTTGGGTCACTGGACAAGACAATCTCACTCTCTCAATTCAAGATGCTCTGGCCCTTACTCCAGATTCGGCCATCTATAATCTTGCCACAGGGATCATGGCCCCAGAGATTCATCAAGGCCGCAGACTTTTGCGTAGTCCTTATGTTCCCTTGGCCTTGGTGGATTCAACCGAGTCGACAAATCTGATGCCTTGGCAGGCAGGACGGGTCGTGCTGGAAAACATCAAGCTCTATCATACTCAGGATCTCGATACGGGATATGGCACAAGCTGGGAAGATGCCCGCTGGATTGGCCGTCGTATTTCAAAATTAAGTCGCGCAGATTTTGTAGAGATTGTGAATCAGGCGAGGCTTCCTGTGAGTGTGGAAAAGCTCATGGTGGAAAAAATCATCTCCCGCCGTAATGACTTGATGGAAATATTAAATCTCGATGCCCAAAAAATTGAATTTAGTGCTGAAGTGGATTCTGGAAAAGAGCTTGTGAAAGGAGAAATTGTTCAAGAGTTTTTTCCGGGATACGCAGGTCGCTTTTCTTATGGTGATCCTGAATCTCCTTTCTCATCAACTGAACTAGGTTCATTTGCTCTGAGCCAAGGTCAGTCTGAACTCATCAATGGGGCGATCTCTCAGCTCAATAATTTATTCGGCACTGATGATGAAAATGATTATGTTGATAAGCTTACAAAGATTATTGATAAAGATGGGCCTTATTTCTCAACTCAGGCCATTGCGATTCCTACTTTTCACGCCAACATCATTCTCTCTCGGGACATCATAACCGGAACTTATTTGGGAACAAATAATAAAGTTCAATTAGTAGACAACTTCGGCATCAGTATGGATGCGGGTGTGATGTCGGGGATTGAAGGGATTTTAGATGAGCCAAATTTGACTGTGAAAGGTGGAGCAAGTCTTGTGTTCCAGCGTGTGTATTCACATATTAAACCAGTGCTGAGCCTCAAGAAATCTCTCAAAGAGCCCTATAAAAATATGTATGTTCCCATGCTTCTTAAAAACATCGGGAAAAAAATTGATCAGCTCACCACTGTGGGACCCCAAAATGAAATGGTGATTCAAAGTATTGTGGGAGAACTCAAAGGTGCTCTTGCAGTGGGTGAGTCATTCATTGTGACTGATTCAATTGTTCCTAATATCTACGCGGAACTGGGATTGAGCTTAAGTCAATTTGCCCAATTGCCCCCAGATCTTTTAAAAGTATACGCCCGCGTGCAAGCTAACCGCACCATGCTCTCGCGCTTTCATCTTCACCGTCCGAGCGAAAACATGTTCCAGATCTATCAAGATACGGGCAAGAATTTAAAACTTATCGTTTCTCTAAAACTTCGCTCTTATGTTCCGATTGTCTCTTTGCGAGGCAACTGGAATCGCGCGACTCTTGAAACCCAGTTCTATCCAGTGTCTCTCAATTCTGGGGACGTAACTGTTCAAACTCTAAAGGCCCTAAGACAGAGTATTTTTTCTCTTAACCACGATGCTCTTCAAGATGTGGTCAAACCTTATAAGGTAGAAGGTACTATTCACGGAAATTCTTCAAATTTTGCTTTCTTAGTTTGGAAGAGAAACCAGTTTGGATCTAACCAGTCTCTCATGCTTGAGCATGCATTGGGTGGAGAGAAAAAACAAATCTTCCGGCGCTATGACGCCACAACCTTTGGAACTGATTTTGAAGGGTACACTAGAGACTCAGTTAACACTTTGATTCAGACAATTTTAAAGTACGACGCTTCAGTTTCAGATGTGATGTCGCTTAATCCTGGTTTTAGTGTGGGTGGTAAAGCAAAAAATAAAATATTTAGCAGTGAATATGACGGATCAAGACTTATCACATCTTACCGCAGGATTTTAAATGGATGGAGAGCTGGACCCAATAGCATTAAAGATAAAATCGCTCTCATTAACCGCGAAGTAGGCAGAAAACTCTTTGATCCTATTACCGTGGTGAACACCAATTCGATTCTGCTTTATCAAATTAGTTATCAGTATACATTGACTCAAGAGGGAAGTGCCCAGGTCACTAATGCAACGGCCACTCAAGTTAAATCTCTTCTCGATCGCTATATGCCGGCCAATGCTCCTAGAGAAGAAGTTGATCGCACAGCTCGCAACCTCTCAAACAGTCTTAAAAAAATCAGAGACGGACTCAAACTCGCCAATCCTTCTGAAGGGATGAAAGATCTCCACTCTTGGCTTAAAACTTTTCAAGACCGCGCCACTCTAAAAGCGTTAGAAGAGCTTGTGGGATCTGAGAATATTTCTTATCAAGGTCGTATTGAAGGCTTCAGGCAAGGTGATGAAAACGGTGATTCTGCGATTTTCTCTAACGTGTATGGAACTCTTCCACTGCCACTTCACTCCACACCAACTTCCCGGGTCATTGAAAACTGGGGAATCATGGAAGGGGAACTAACTGCAAGCTGGATGATGGAAGTGGCCATATGAAAAAATCATTACTTCTTCTTTTAGTATTGTCTCAAACAAGCCTTGCTCAGTCCTCAATGGATGAGTACCGCTGGTACTTAGATCCTAATGGACAAGAAGTCTTAGTTAGCATCGATGATCTTCATGATGAGCGCTTAACGGCCAGTCCATCTATGAACTGGGGACGTGAAGTTATTCCTTCTATTACTCTAAAAAAAGATATTGTGATTGCAGTCATTGATGGTGGCTTTGATATCAAGCACCCGGAACTCAAAGACTCAATCTTTTATAACTCTGCCGAATGTAATGCTGGTAACAGCATCCCTCCGCAAAATCTCGAAGACCGTGATGGTAACGGAATGAAGGGAGATTGTGCTGGTTGGAACTTTGTAAGTGATAACAACTTAGCTGAAGATTTAGATGGTCACGGCACTCACGTCACAGGAATCATGCAGTCAGTACTGTCAGGAATTAAAGGTAACTTTAAATTTCTTCCTCTCAAAGTTTTTGCTGCCAATGAAGGAAGGCAAGGTGGACCACAAATTGCGGCCCCACTTTCAACGCGTTTAAATAAAGCATTTCAATATGCCATGGCCCAGAAAGTGGATGTGATTCATTTAAGTGTGGGTTGGCCTAAATCGTTTATGTCCTTTGAACTTGAGAACACCATTAAGGCCGCCATTGCTCAAGGCATTGCTGTCGTATCAGCTGCAGGAAATAGTTCCCAGCGCGCGACTATCTTTCCTTGTAAGTTAGAAGGTGTGATCTGTGTGGGTGCTCTTCGTGCCAATGGGGAAGTGGCAAGGTTTTCAAACTGGGGAATGCAGGTTGATATCTTTGCTCCAGGTGAGAGAATTCTGAGTACTATTCCTTATGAACTCACACCTACCCAGATAAGTCGAAAGGGATATGATTTTAAAAACGGAACGTCTCAAGCAGCACCTTTTATTTCTGCTGCCATGGCCATTCTTAAAGGGGCCTATCCAGAAGAGAGTGCTGATACCACTTATGCCAGGCTTATGTTGGGTGCTGATTCGGCCCTTCAAAGAAAAGGTTTGAAAGGACTTTTTCATCTTGATCATTCAATTAATTTAAAAAATACGGAACTAGTATATCCGGTGCTTAAAGGTATCTCGAGCATCACTTTAAAAGAGAATGGAAGATTTACTTTAGACATTCCTCTTCGTAATTATGGTCTTCAGGCCACTTCAAGAAAAGTGCAGTTATCTTGTCAAAATGCTGTGATTGATCTGTCTCAAAGAAATGTTGCCCTCAAATATAGTGAAGAACAAGTTATCAATTATGCAGGAACTCTCACTACTTCAGCCCTTGAAATGAATTGCGATCTAAAAGTTGGGGATCAGACTGTTGCCCTTAAACTTAAAGTTTTAAATCAGCTTCCAGAACATGCTGTGGTTCTGGTGGCCCCTCAATCAACTCAGTTAGTTGTGAACACTCGAAATGGCGGCCGCTCAAGACTTGCGACTCTCACCGCTCTTCCAGGATCTCAAGTCGCCCCATACTATGGTGTGATGCTTGGAAAAGAGCTCACCATCTTTGAAGAAAATGTAGTGGCCGGAAAACTATCCCCTAAAGAAGGTTGCTCAATTCTTAGAACTTGGCAGGGAAATCTCAATAACGATGGCATCAATGACATCATGTTAGAGAGCTTGTGCGATAAGATTATTACTTACCGATTTTTTGATCATCAGTTAAAAGAGATCTATAAAGAAACAAGTTTTAAACCTACTCTCACGATTCTTAACTATCAAGAATTTGATCTAGTCATACAAAAAGATCTTCCGCCCACTTTGCGCTTTCTCAATGTGGGTTATGCTATATCTTCAAATTCTCCTTGGGATGCTCCGGTTTCTGGACGCGCCCTTCATTACTATGAACTGAGTGCCGTAGCGGATGGGGCCAATTATAAATATGATGTGCGAATTCTAGAAAATTCTTCTAACTGGCAAAAATCCTTGAACCTGCGCTACCTTCCGGAAACAGTTCTTTTCCATAAGCTCGGCGATGATCTTTTAGTAAAAATTGGGGCAAAATTCGCCTTAGTTAATATTCAAACTCAGAATGCACGGTGGGCCCCACAATTTGATAAGCTTCTTTTAGATGGTACAAGAAAACAACAAGTCCTTAATTCAAGTCTCGACATTCTTCAAGGCTTTCTTACTCCTTATGAGTATCGCGGATACCTGCTCTCAGGAATTAGTTTGAAATTTTCTCAGACTAATCGCTTTGATCCTTTGATTGATATCTTAGGGACTGTAAAAAATGAGAAGGGTTATTTAACCGTGCTTCAGTCTTTTCAAAAACTTGTTTATTTGCAGTTTGATGCCAAAGGTATTCTTTTAAGTCAGACAGAAACCGTGGTGGACCGTTTTGATTTCTTAACTTCTCAAGATTTCCTCGCCTCAGTGGTTAATCTCAAGACCCCAGAAGGCCTGGTTCAGTTGGTAGACGGGACTAAGCTTAATACTAACTACGTAGATGTAACCAAGATGGGACAAACTATAAGTTATGAAGTTCCCACTCGATGTGTAACTCAACAGCCTGTTTTCAAAGATCAAATTCTGGTTTTGCCGGTATTCTGCCCCCTTGGCCAGGACGAATTTGAAATGAAGTTTATTAAGCTCTAAATCCATTCTTGAGTAATTCTCTCCGAGAACCATGGGGTGCCCACAAATTGTGGGCTCTCCAAATGGTGTAAGTCATTGTTCCTTTGCACATTTTCAGTTTCCAGAGATAATAAACATATAGAAATTCATACACGTTACCAGGGCATTTTTATGAAAAGATTTGCTGATATTAAAGAACTAGGGGTCTCTCTGATTGAAGGGATGATCGCTATGGGCCTTCTTTCAGCTGTGGGTCTTGGTGCCATGAAGCTTGGTGAAGTTCAAAACGTTGCGGTTAAAACTACTGTTAACAAATCTAATCTCTCGCGCACGATGGGTTTGATTAAAGAAGCTGTGAGTGATCCGAAAGCGTGTTCACTGAATTTTAAAGATAAAGCCTTGGGTGCTGAAATACAGAGCTTAGTGAATTCTCAAGGTGTCGCCATCATCACCATTGGGCAGATTTCTAGAACTACAGATTATACACTTTCAGGAATAAATATTGGCGAGCACCGTGAGGCCTTAAAACGCACAACTCTGGTTCTGACTTTTGATAAAACTAATAAAAAATCCGCTGGTAGTGAAAGACAAGTTAAGTACATTAACCTTTTTACTGAAGTTACTTCTGGTGTGGTGACTAAGTGTCTAGACCCATCAACGTTATCTGCTGAAATTTTGATGAAGGGAATGTGTCTCGATGCAGATCCGACAGGGGATACCAATTGTGATAACAACTACACCAATCTTTTAAGCGAAGTTAAGCGCCTCTACTGTAACCAGTATCATCAATTTTTATTTTACAATGCAGATACAAGTAAATGTATGCCCATTGATGCTTTCCAAACTTGCGGTGGTGGCCATATTAAAGGCTTCGATGCAGTTGGGAGAGTGGTTTGTTTAACTACAGGTGGATCGTCTGGTGGAGCCTCTACTGGAGGGACTTCGACCACGGGTGGAACAACCACTGGTGGAACAACCACTGGTGGAACAACCACGGGTGGAACAACCACTGGTGGAACAACCACTGGTGGAACAACCACTGGTGGAACAACAACTGGTGGAACAACCACTGGTGGAACAACCACCGGTGGATCTACAACTGGTGGCACAACCACCGGTGGATCTACAACGGGTGGAACAACCACAACCGGTGGAACGACGGGAGGAGCTTGTTCATCTTGGTCAGGCTGGGATCCAAGTCCTGCTGATAAATGTATAGGAACAACTTTCGAGCAACGTCGCACTTGTCTTGATGCTGGTTCAACAGAAGTTGAAACCAAGCCAGGGGTGGCCGGAGCAAAAAATTGTGAAACAGAATGTTTGCCCGCTGGTACTGAAACCGACACTTATATCCAAACTTTACAGTTAAACGCTAACGGTAATTGTACTTGTGAATTTGAAGAAAGAAATCCTATTAAGCCAGGAGATGGATTCAAATCAAATCGACCCAATGCCCGATGTTGTTCAAAAACTGAAACTGCGACCTTAATTGGGAATAGTCCAATTGATTGGTCAGGAACTGATGTGGATGATCCACGTATTGAGTGCCGCCGAGATGTTTCGACCAATAGCGGTGGCGCAAGTGATGGTGGAATGTGTGCGATGCAATCATACGGTATGCAGAACGAGTATATGTACAAATGTGACTAGTAGTGGACCAGGAGTTTTATGAAGTTGAAAAATATTTTTGATCAAAAAGGCTTTACTCTTCCTGAGATCCTTATCGGGATTGGTATCACTGCGGCCATTGGTCTTGGTGGTGCGAAGCTCATTGGTGATATGGAGAGTGGGAAAACGAAATTTAGCTCTCGCATGGATAGTATGTCCATTGCTAAGCTTGTTGAAACTCAGCTTCAAAGCCCTAGAGGGTGTGCTTCGATTATTGGTAAAGCTATTGGTGCTCAGCTGGACGTAAAAGCGGGTGGACACTCTTATAAAACCGGATCATTTGTTGGTGATTCTAAAATCAGCAACCTTCAATTTGCCAATTTTATTGCCACGGATGAACTTGGTCTCGCCGGTATCGCGGATATCACCATCACTGTGCAGGATAAAAAAATTGGAAGCA
>CAMDDI010000101.1 GCA_945890905.1 Bacteriovorax stolpii | reverse complement strand
GATAGACACACTTGATGAATAGGTGGAGAGAATAACCTCAGAAGATGAATATTTTTTGAGAAGCTCAAACCATTCTTTTGTCCAAAGAACTGGATTTCTCTTGGGTGAAAAAGCGTCTTGATATATGGCGTCCCATTTAAAATTCTGTGCTTCACAGAACGCAGGAAGAGTTTTTCGGGCATCTCCAACCAGAATGATCAGATGAAAAGTTGAAGTGATGGCTTCAAGTACGTTGTTATTCCACTTCCAAGGAAGCTCCGGATGATTTTGCTGATACCATTCAACTAACTTCTGATCAATTTCAACACTCACAAAATTGAGTTGGCACTCATCTTCGAGTAAATATTCTCGAGTAAGTTCAAATCCAATCCCTAAACCAAATCCCACTTCTAAAATGGTCAGTGAATTTTGCGTTTGGGCTTTTTGCTTTATTTTGCAACCTCCAAGGTAGTGCAAAACAGTTTCTGCTCGGGCCCCACTCGTTGAGTGACAGGCCTCTTGGAAGGCCTCAGAAAAGAGGGTTTTTGAGCCGTCATCTGTAGAGACCCATGTGTGGCCCGGAGGAGCTGTAAAGTCCTGATTTGATTTAGTTTCATTACTCATAAGACAATATTTTAAAGGGAATAGGTTCTACAAGTCATGGGAAATCTAAAGGAGGTTTTCGGGGATTGTTAAGGATATTCTCAATATTTAAGGAAAACCCTCTAAATTCCGAATAGTTTTTTGGAGCATAATTAAATGCGATTAAAGCATATCATTCTTTTTCTTATTACGTTGATGCCAGCGGCATTTGCTCTTGGGCAAGTTTCTATTGTCAATTATGATCCTCATCCATCTTGTGCTGCTAGACCTGCCGAGATCCGGGTTATTACTTCTTTGGCCGATGCCCTTAGCAGACTTGATAACAATCCGGTAAGATTATGTATTCAAACAGAGACCAGTGGATTGAATAACAATCCTGCCATTAGTGATGTTCTTACAGCAGATGTTAAAACTTGTAGTTGTATTAGGGGGACTGGACGTATTTCTGATTTGATTTCTCAAAATACTTTATCTGACAGTGAAATTGCATCAAGAATTGCTCAAGCTAACCTTCGCATACAGCGTGACAATATTCAAGTTGAAGCCAATGCCTCTTTGATTCAAGCTTCATTGTTAACAGAAAATGAAGAGCAAAAGAATAACATTGCTCGTTATTATACTCAAGTTGCCCAACAAGCAGTAGGTACCGCTGCGACGGCTTTCGCTGGAGCTCTAAGTCAGATGCGAGATTCACGAAGCCTTACAGATGAAAATCGTGCCTCTCTCGCCAGTGTGAACGTAGCTGCTGTTTCTGCGGCATCTCCAATTAATTTAGTCATACAGCCCACAACATCTGTTCCCGTTCCAGAGTTTACAGAGAACTTGTTGACGGGTAGAGATAGTACTTCTAATAACTGCCTGACTCTCAGAGAGTTTGTAAAGTTTCGCCAGTTTGATAATGATAAAGAAATTTACAATCTCATTACTCCAAATGCACCATTTAATCCCGTAGATTGGGACTACAATCGACTTCGCGAGAACTTTGCTGCATTGACGGCTAATTCAACTAATTTAAATAATGTTTCCCCAGAAGCCAGAGCCATTTATATTAAAATGGATTTCTTAAAAAGAAACCCTTTGGTCAAAACTTTCTTTTCAGCACCTTCAACATTGGATGCTAAGAAGGCTGATCTTTTCCATCAGATGGGTTCTGCTTTTCGAAGAGATGGTGGAAATTGTATGTCAGATCCGGCTCCTCAATCATGCACCCATGCCCTCATTCTCGCCTCAGGATCTAACAGTAAGGAAACCTTCAATGCGATACTCTACAATTTCTTTACAAATGAACAAAACGCCCTTGCAGTGAATAATCAAACCCAAGCAGATATCGAAGCTTCTACGAGACAAATTAATTCCAGCGATGGAAGTGATTTTGTTCCTTCTAGAGAAAATATTGCTGATCTTATGGGAAGCGAAGGAAGCCTCGTTGGATCCTTACAGTGTACACAGACTGAATCAACTGAAGCATGTAATATTGCTTATGCAAAATATTGTCCTCTTCTTGATAAACTCAGAACCAAGAGAGGCAATCTTGCCAATGAACTAGAAAGGAACTGGTTTAGTGCATATAATGCTGATGAAAATCCCCTTTATGATGAAATGCACCGTGCTTATTGTGAATCACCTATTCCAAGAAACGATGGGGGTGGATCGGAGATTTGGCACCAATGGAAAACTGCTTATTGTGCTGATCCTGATACCGCTAAACTGTGCATTCCTGCAAATGATGAAATAATAAGAAGAGCTTTTTGGGATAGTCATTTGCCCGTTGGTTTTCCGAGACCACCTATTGCTCGGTCTCTTGAAACTGAAAATGTCCAGGTTATGAGAACGGGACCACGAATTGATCCGGGTCAATTGAGAGATGAGGGTACTTATAGACCACGTGGTTCTGGTAAAGATAATTTAGCGGAAAAAAGTGGATCTTCCGAGAATTCAAAATCCAAAATTCTAGCTAGTAATTCAAGGTCGCCCATACAGCCGGCTCGTGAGACTGCTGCACCAACTTATCTACCATTGACAGCTCCTGCACCTGAAGCCATCACTGGTGTCTTGCCTGCAGCAATTTCGCCTGCAGTAGCGGCTACTCAGCAGGCCATCGCACAAGTTGAAGCTCAAAAGAGTTCAATTGCTGAAGACATTGCTGCAACAACGACACAAATGAATCAGCACAATGTTTCAGATGAGCAAAGACTAAATCTTCAACGTGAGCTTGATACTTTAAGACAACAGATGTCGGCCAAAGATCAAATTTTGGCGCAATATCAAACCACATTGAATAATCAGATCGCAGCTTCCAGATCACCTGCTGCTGAATCCCCAGCTGTTTCTTCTAATGGCCCTGGCGCTGTAAGCCCAGGTATCGCCGCAAATTCAGTTGCTGACAGTTCTCCAAGTGCTAAAGCATCAGTAAACGGTGGAACATCTGGTGCCTTTGGAGCTGGAAATGGGTCATCTGGAGCTCCAGTTACATTATCTGACTTTACCCGCACAAGTAGTGGCCCAGGTCGCAGGAATGAAACTCATGGATACTTATCTAAGTATGATCAAAATGCTTCTTTAGAAGTTTCTGCCGAAAATCCAAATGTGCTTTTCATTGCAGACTCGGCAGAAAATCACGCGACTTCAGATCAGGTTAGAACAAATGTGATTCTTCCTTTGAATGTAACAGAAACTGAGTATGCAAATATTATCAACCGCAACACCGAAGCCATCCGCCTTCTTGAGACTCAGATCACTTCGATTCCCGGTTCTGTGGTGCAAGTCCAATTGACTATTGCAAACGGACAAAGAGTTTCTTTTATTGCTTACAAAGAAAATGGAAAAATAATTCTTCAAGCACCACGCACACATACCTATCGAGGCTTGCTCCATAGTGTACTTAGCAATTAACCATTGCAAGTACCCCCCCTTTAGCTTTAAAATTTTATTATGGGACTACAAGCATATTACGAAGATTCCTTTAAATCTGAGAAAGGCCGCTCGCCGAGTGATCTCGTAAGTGATGTCCTGGCCACTTCTAAAGGTCTCTACCTCTACGTAGTAGAATCAAAAAATCGTTTTCTTCCTAATCTAGACTGGAATGGTTTAAAAGTTCTAGAACTTGGTTCTGGTCGCGGCGGCGTGGGTCTTCAGTTGGCCAAGTTGGGAGCGAAGGTGACTCTGGTTGATTTCTCGCCCTCAGCATTGGAGCAGGCCAGAAAGATTTTTGCTCAAGAGGGTTTGGAAGTTGAAACGATTGAAGGGGATGTTACTCATCCAGATGTTTCTCTTAATCAAAAATTTGAGCTCATTATTGATTCACACTTGCTTCATTGTTTAACAGAAGACCCCGATCGATTTTCTTTTTATGGACTCATTCATGATCATCTTACTCCCCGAGGAATCTTTGTTTCAGAAACCATGGTTCACCGGAAAAAACTCTTTATTCCCGATGGATTCATGTTTGATGAGCGCAATGTCCTGTGGCAGATGTTTGGAAAGTGGACTCCTGTAAGAAGAATTCTTGATAGTTTGGATTTGGAAGCAGAAGTTAAATCAGCAGGGTTTGAAATTGTGTATTTTTTCTATTACGGGCAATTCGCTTTTGTTCCTCATAAATCGTTTATGGAAATTCCCAGCGAAGTTCTTCCGGCCGCTGTTCGGATGGTGATTCAGAATAAGTGACTTTTGCACTATAGTACTGTCTGAATATTTGCCTTGCCACTACAGGTCATCAACTTGATCGGCCTATAATTAGAGCTCAACTAAGGAGCTCCCAATGAATGTAAATATAACTTTTCGCCATATGGAACATACACCAGCACTTGATCAAGTGATCCGTGATAAATCCACTAAATTTTCTAAATGGTTGGGTGAATCCACTGACGTAAAATGGACTTGTTGGAAGGATGGAAGTGATCACTGTGCAGAAGTGACTGTTCATTCTGGTCATCAAGAGTACTTTGCTAAGGCCCACGCCGATGACATGTACAAAGCTTTTGATCTGATCGTTCATAAAATTCAAAATCAACTTAAATAGAATCACGGAGAAAAAGATGATGAAAATTTGGCAAAAATCTTACGATCAAGGAATTCCACTTGAAATCAATCCAGCGGAGTATGGCTCTATCAACGAAGTGCTAGAAGTGGGTTTTAGTAAATTTAAAAATCATCCTGCTTTTCACAATATGGGGACCACTCTTAGTTATGCTGAGATCGATGTGCTCAGTCAGAAGTTTGCAAGCTACTTGCAAAACGATCTGCACATGCAGAAAGGTGATCGTGTGGCCTTGATGATGCCCAATATTCTTCAGTACCCCATCGCACTCTTTGGAATCTTGCGCGCAGGAATGGTCGCTGTGAACGTGAATCCTCTTTATACTCCTCGTGAACTTGAGCATCAGCTCAAAGACGCTGGAGTTAAGGCGATTGTGATATTTGCTAACTCTGGAAGTGTGCTCGAAAAAATTATTGCGAACACTCCAGTGAAGACAGTGATTGTGACTCAGATCGGGGATATGCTGAAGTTTCCAAAAAATTATATTGTAAATTTTGTTATTAAGAATGTGAAAAAAATGGTTCCGGCCTATCACCTTCCGAACGTTTTAGATTTCAAGACCTGCTTAGAATCGGGTAAGGCCAGTGCTTTCAAAAAGCCAGTAGTGAAACTAGAAGATATCGCTTTCCTTCAATACACTGGAGGAACAACTGGTGTGGCCAAAGGTGCGATTCTCACTCATGGAAATATTGTGGCCAACATGGTTCAGGCCCGTGCTTGGATTAAAAACTTTATTACTGATGGCAAAGAAATCATCATCACACCACTTCCGCTCTATCACATTTTTTCTCTCACGGCGAATTGCTTTGTGTTCAGCTCCATTGGTGCTTTGAATATTCTTATCACCAATCCTAGGGATATCCCTGGTTTTATCAAAGAACTTAATAAATGGAAGTTTACTGCCATCACAGGAGTGAACACTCTTTTTAATGGACTACTTAATAATGAAGAATTCAAAAAAGTTGATTTCTCATCCATGAAGCTCACCTTGGGTGGGGGAATGGCCGTGCAGAAAGTTGTGGCCGAAAGATGGAAGCAAGTCACAGGTCGTCCATTGGTGGAAGCTTATGGTTTGACTGAAACTTCCCCTGCAGCTTGTATCAATCCTATGACCATCAAAGAATATAATGGCTTTATCGGGCTCCCTATTTGCTCTACTGATGTTGAGATCAAAGATGATAACAGCAAGACTGTTGCCTTGGGAGAAATCGGGGAGATCTGTATCAAAGGGCCTCAAGTGATGAAGGGATATTGGAATCGTCCAGATGAAACTGCCAACGTGATGACTGCTGATGGATTTTTTAAAACTGGTGACTTAGGCTTCATGACTGAATTGGGTTACGTGAAAATTGTTGATCGTAAAAAAGATATGATTCTTGTTTCAGGATTTAACGTCTATCCAAATGAACTCGAAGATGTGATCAGTTCTCATCCAAAAGTGCTTGAAGCTGCAGCGATTGGTGTGCCTGATGAAAAATCTGGTGAAGCCGTGAAAATCTTTGTGGTGAAAAAAGATGAATCTCTGACTTCTGAAGAATTGATGAAATATTGCCGTGAGAATCTGACTTCTTATAAAATCCCAAAAACCATCGAATTCCGAAAAGATCTGCCTAAAACAAATGTCGGTAAGATATTGCGCAAAGATTTGCGCACAGAGGTTTTGGCAAAAGAGGTAAAGGATTAATATCAGGTTTATATTCGCCCCTATTAGGAATATTATTGCAACAAGTTAGCAAAAGTAAGAAAAGAACCTTTTCCTTGTTCACTCAATTAACCTTAAGATTAGAGTAAGCAACAATTAAGAAATCAAGGATGATTCAATAGACCAGAGAGGGATTTCTGGCCTTAAAAGAAGCCTAAACGGGCCCTGTGCAGGGGCCCTTTTTTTTTCCAAAAACCCAGACATTTATCTTCTTGGCGACTCCCACTGAACGCGGTAATTTTTTATGTATCAAAACTTCCTTAGGAGGATCTATGCGTTCACTTTTAATCGTGGCTCTTTTGGTTTCTGCATCAGCTTTTGCTGGTGAAGTTGTTTCTAAAAAGGTTTCTTTCAGCATCATGAGCAGCACTGGCGGAGAAGTTAATTATTATAACTGTAACTATGTTGAAGAAGTTGTTGAGGCACACCTCAAGACTCTTGGTGCTCAAAATGCACGCGCAAACTGCAATGGTGGACTTGAAATGGGCCAGGGGATGCCAGCAAGTGTAACTGTTAAATTCGACGCTCCAGTATCAACTGGTGGAGCTGTTGAAGCTAAGACCATTAAAGGTCGTACTAATGACAATTGTCATTTAAACACGCAAATTCTTAACAAACTCATTCCACAGCTTCCAGCAGTTACCTTGGTGTCTAAGACCCCATATTGCTTTAACAGCAACAGCCGCTGGTCATATAATGTAACAATTGCTCAGTAGATCGTAATTTAGTCTAAATCTTCTAAGGGCCCCTTTTCGGGGCCCTTTTTTATTGGTACTCAAAATCCATTCAAACTTCCTTAGGAGGAAACCATGCGTTTATTAGCCATTGTAGCTCTATTTGTTACTGCATCAGCTTTTGCTGGTGAAGTCGTTTCTAAAAAAGTTTCTTTCTCTGTTGGCGGAAGAGATCTCGGTTCAGAAACTTATTTTGCATGTGATTCAGTGAAAGACACTGTTAAACGTCACCTTACAACTTTAGGTGCTGAAAATATCCGCGTTCGTTGTTCAGGTGGGATTGAAAACTGGGGAACTGGCACTCAGATTTGGCCTAACTTTGTGACTGCTTCTTTTGATGCCCCAGTTTCAACTGGTGCAGCAGTAGAATCCATCACGCTTAAAGGTCGCTTCGATCAAAATTGTATCTTGAATGTTGCTATCCTTAAAAACATCATTCCAGCTCTTTCAACTGTAACTGTTGTATCTAAGAGAGATAACTGTTGGGATAATAGTACTCGTTGGTCTTACGATGTGACTGTTGCTCACTAAGAATTAAAATTGATAGGGATCCTTCGGGATCCCTTTTTTTTGTCTAAATTTTAAGTTCATGGAAAAAAGACTGGTGTGGCCTGGAAATTAAGAAAGCCAACTGGCACTCGTCACAGACGTCCGGGATTGAATGATATCCCCTTTATAAAGACAAATTTCTCCTGGCAAATCATGGCAAAGAAAATACGGCATGCTTTCAGTGAAGCCGTAGGCCCCCACTTTTTTAAAGTGTAACCAATCTCCTACCTGAGTGTTGCGAGGAAGCTTGTGGTCTCCTAGAAAATCCAGAGCAGTACATAGAGGTCCATGAACGGAAAAAGTCTCTGTGGCCTCTTTTGAGAGGGAGAGAGTGGAGCAGGGAAAGGCTTCGTTGACTAAAGCGGGCCTGGCGATATGATTGATGCCGCCTTCAGTGACCATGAGTTTTTTTCCGCGTACATCTTTGATATCGATAATAGGAGTGAGGTAGCTTCCAAAGTTGGCCACAGTGAAGCGGCCGAGTTCGAGCCAGATTTCTTTGAGCTGATATTTCTCTTTGAGAGTGAGTAGCAGAGAGTGGACTTCATTGAACGTAAGCTCAGTCCCTTCCTGATAATTCACACCCAGGCCCCCACCAAGATCTAGAACCTTCATATCAATTTTTAAATATTGGGCCAAAGAAACACACTGAGAGATGGTGTTTTCCCAGATGGTGGCAAATTTCGAGAGATCTAAAATGTTTCCCCACTGAAAGCAGTGAAGGCCCAAAACTTCAAGGTGCGCATATTCCGAAAGGTTAACTTTCTTCCAATCCTCCACACCTAAGCCGAAAGGAGTAATGGAAGACCCTCCTAAAACGGACTTCAAGCTTTCATCCCACGCGAGTTGCACGCGCAGTAGAACATTCTGCTTGAGTCCACGAGAGCCAGCCACTTCGTTTAAATCTTTGAGCTGATTAATGCTTTCAATGACGATGGTGGAAACTTGTGCGTCCATCATCTTGGATAAATACTTTTTCGATTTAGCGGGACCTGTAGCAATTAAGGCATGAGGTTTAAGGCCCGCAGCTTGGGCCTGCGTGAGCTCACCAAGGCTTGCCACATCCACTCCAAAACCATTCTCATTTAAAACTCGCAGTATATTGGAGAGGGGATTGGCCTTGCATGCATACCAGACCTTAACTTCTGGATGAAGGATACTTTTAATTTCTTTCAGGTGACGATCAAGACCGTCTAAATCGTAGAAGAAAAAAGGAGCATCATGTTTTTGAGTTAAGGTCTGGATAATGTCATTCATTAGCGAAGTACACTCTCAAGTTCTAGAGCGGCCGAAGTTTTCTCATCTTTGTATTTGATGATCATGGCACATCTCATAGATAAACCCATTTTGGTGGCCCAGGCGAGATTAGTAGAAGCTGGACGAGATCCAGTCACTACAACTGCGTAAGGTGGAATCGGTTCTCCCACTTCAAGAACACGCTCATTCACACAATCATAAACGGGAATTCCGCGAGAGAGCACAACACCAGGAGCAATCACTGCACCAGTTGAAACTTGCACACCTTCAACAATTACAGCACCCGCACCGATAAATGCGTTGTCTTCAATGACCACTGGAGTTTGTCCCACTGGTTCAAGGACTCCACCAATTTGCACGCCGGCAGAGAGGTGAACGTTTTTTCCGATTTGAGCACATGATCCTACTAAAGCGTGAGAATCAACCATGGTTCCAGAATCAACATAGGCACCTACGTTGATATAGGCCGGAGGCATGATGATCACCCCTTGAGCAACAAAGGAACCTCGGCGCACTGATGAGCCACCAGGAACCATGCGAATCTTATCTTCAACTTTAAATTCACGAGCAGGGAGATTGTGTTTATCTACAAAGCCACCTGCGAATTCTTTAAGCTCGCCCGCTTTGAAGGCTTCAATAATGGCCTGTTTCACTTCAGGATTTGCACGCCATTTTCCGTCAACTTTTTCTGCTGAACGGATCATGCCTTTTTCTAAAAGCTCTAGTGCTTCTTGCCAGTTCATATTATTTCCCTTCCGTAGTCATTGATTTATACCAGCGAGACACTGCTTCTTGGGCTTCCATTACTGGAGCAGCTGAAATCATATCTTCGTGGTGAAGTGGGGCCGCCATACGCGAAGAGCGGATGGTTCCGCGCTCAAACATTAAGCGTTTTACTGGAACTGGATTACTCACCACAAATAAAGAATTGGAAGCGCGGGTCCAAAGCTCTTTAGCATCGAAAGTTTTATTCAAACATTGAGTCACGTAGAGGTGAGTTTCTTTAGGCCACGCGTTTGATGCAACAGAAACTAGTCCTGCGGCTCCTTCGCGGGCAAAGTCTGGCATAAGAGCATCATCACCACAGAAAACTTGTTTTCCGTTTGCGGCTTTAACAAACTCTTTGAATTTATCCACTGAGCCTGATGCCTCTTTGATGGACCAGAAGTTTTTATGAGTTGTTAAGCGGCTAACAGCTTCAGTGGACATGGCCACGGCCGATCTTCCTGGAACATTATAAAGCATTACTGGACGAGTGACTGAATCCATCAAGGCCTTAAACCACTCGTACTGACCTTTTGGGCCTGGCTTAGCGTAAAGGGGAGTGACCATAAGGTAGCCATGAATTTTTTGCGACTCAAGGTAGGCGGTCCACTCAAGTTGATCTTCTAACATCTGGCCCCCAACTCCTACCATAATAGGGGTCTTGGGCTGCATGCCAATGACGTGTTCAACGATGGCCTTTCTTGTTTTTAAATTTAAGTTAAGTGCTTCAGCTGTACTGCCTAAGATAAGAAGACCATTATCGGCCGCTTCTTGTTCACGGACAACTTTTGTTAAGCTTTCAAAGTCCACCGAGCCATTGTCCATGAGTGGAGTAACTACGGCCGTCCAGAGAGAATAGTTTTGTACGTTCATATTTTTTCCTTAGATTGAAAGTTGTCTCTCTACTACTTTTTGAAAAGAGTGGAGACCAGGTTCGAGATTTGTTTTAGAAATTAAATTGGCCGCCCATACTGCACCTTCTGCAAAGAGCGCGCGGTTTTTTGCTTCATGCTCTAGGCGGATGATTTCTGAAGGAGTTTCAAGCGTGAGGGTGTGAAGTCCCACCACATCTCCTGTGCGCTCAGAAGTCACTTCACATGGAAGATCCAACCATTCGTGCATAGAAAGTGCAGTACCACTAGGAGCATCAAGTTTTTTAGTATGGTGAACTTCGTGGATGGAGAGTTTTTTCTCAGAGAATAGATTGCTCAAGTTATGCAGTTTTTGAATGAGCTGCTTCATTGCCACCACACCAAGGGAGAAGTTTGTGGCGTGAATCCAGCTGATCTTCTTTTCTTGGAGAGTCTGATCAAAATTTGTGGGCCACTGAAATCCCGTGGAGCCCGTCACCACAGGCTTTTTAGTTTCAAGCAGAAGGGGGATTAATTCTTTAAAAGCTTCACCTGGAAGAAATGAAATGATCACATCGCAATTCATGAGCTTTTCATAAGTCGCCACATTTGTGCGGTCAAAGCACTCTACTTGGTGGGTAGTGACC
>CAMDDI010000100.1 GCA_945890905.1 Bacteriovorax stolpii | reverse complement strand
AGGCCATCGGCAGCACCGCCGACTCCTCCGACCGCGCCTACGACGGCGTGCTGCTTGATCAATCACCACTTTTTTCAAACTCTCTTTGGAAATCAAAATTTAAAGGCCTGTATGCTGAGACCACTGTTAAAGGTGAGAAAATCTACGCGCTTAAGCCTCAGACTTATATGAATCTTTCAGGCGAATCAGTCCAGCCTCTGGCCGCCTTTTTTAAAATTGCACCCATTAATATTTTAGTGATTCACGATGAGCTAGATATTCCTTTTGGCCAAGTTCATTTCAAAATGGGTGGTGGCTTTGCTGGCCACAATGGGCTTAAATCCATTGGTGGAATTTTAGGAACAGATCAATTTGCACGAATGCGCATCGGAATAGGCCGACCGGTCCACGGAGATGTGGCCAATTGGGTGCTAAGTCCCTTTAGTAAGGATGAGCAGATCCAAATGCCAACCCTCTTGCAGAAATTGAATGACCCATTGCTTTCCGCTGTGGTAGATGGATTGGGTAAAGTTGGAATTTATAATAAAAAGAATCTCTTAAGCACCTAAGGAGTTTTGATATGGGTATGAACTGTGGAATTGTTGGTTTACCAAATGTGGGTAAATCCACTATTTTTTCTGCTCTTACGTCAGCTCCTGCTGAAGCAGCTAACTATCCATTCTGTACGATTGAACCCAACGTGGGAATAGTTCATGTTCCTGATGATCGCTTAGATAAAATTACGGGCTTTGTGAAACCACAAAGAACTGTTCCGGCCATTACTGAGTTTGTAGATATCGCGGGCCTAGTGAAAGGTGCTTCTAAGGGTGAAGGGCTTGGTAACCAATTCTTGGGTCACATTCGTCAAGTCGGGGCCATCTGTCACGTAGTTCGCTGCTTTGATGACGGCGACATCATCCACGTTGCAGGAAAAGTTGATCCTGTTTCAGATATCGAAGTCATTAATATTGAACTAGCTCTCGCAGATTTAGAATCAGTTACTAAAAGAGTTCAGACTCTTGATAAATTCATGAAGTCTCAAGATAAAAAAGTTCAAGAGAAAGCAAAAATTTCAAAACCAATTCTAGAGAGACTTGTGAAAGCTCTTGAAGAAGGTTTACCTGCTCGCTCTCTTAACCTTGATGCTGATGAAGCAGAAGCTATTTCTGATTTGCATTTGATCACCATGAAGAAAATGCTTTATGTGTGTAATGTGGATGAGGCCAATATTTTAAAAGAAAATGATTACGTGAAAGCCGTACGTGCTATTGCAGCGAAAGAAGGCGCAGGAGTGATTACGATTTGCGGAAAAATTGAATCTGAGATCGCTGCCCTTGAATCAAAAGAAGAAAAAGAAGAATTCTTAAAAGATATCGGCATCACTGAATCAGGTTTATCAAAAATGATTCGTGCCGGTTACGATATGCTTGATATGTACACCTACTTCACTGCTGGTGTTCAAGAGGTTCGTGCTTGGACTTTTCCAAAGGGTGCTAAGGCCCCTCAAGCAGCGGGTGTGATTCATACTGATTTTGAACGCGGATTTATTAAAGCCGATGTTTATCACTGTGATGACTTATTTGCTTTGGGTTCTGAAGCGAAAGTTAAAGAAGCTGGGAAGTTTAGAATGGAAGGCAAAGAGTACGAAGTGAAGGATGGAGATATTATTCACTTTAAATTTAACGTTTAATAAAATTCAGGGAAAGGGACTTCCTCTTCCTCTTTCTCTGGTTCAACTTCTTCACACTCACTTAAGACACGCTGGCCGATCTCTCCAATAACCTCAGTATTTGAGGCTAAAGAGGTCCAAATTGAGAACACAAACTTCTTCTTCGGCAGAGGGCCGGACAATTTCTCGGGCTTCCTGGAGATGTCCCAAAAACTTCTCTTTAAGACCTATGAAATCCTTCTTGGAAAGACTGTAGACTGAAGAGAAGTGAACATTATCTTTTGAACCCAGGGTTATACTCTGAATCGCCTTGAGCCTCCAGTTCTCGTGATGCTGGACAATTAAAGGCGAGTCACCTTTTAAAAAGACCCTGGTTTTTCCTGAAGCGTATCCCTGTGGAGTAGAAATGATGAGAGCCGTTTCAGTTAAAAACTCAATAGCTTCGTTGACTACCGCGAGTGGGAGTCCCAAATATTTTGCGATACTTTCTTTGTCTCGATAGCTAGGGACAGTGACAAGAACTTGTATGGCAGCATAGTACCAACGTGAATAATATCTGGCCTGAGTCAGATCATCTAAAACATCAGTACCTGATATACGGTTTGAAAGAAGAGCTCTTCTTTCTCGAACTTGCTTTATTTTATCCTCGTAAAACGTGGAGAGTTTTTTTGTACCTGCACGTGCAAGTTGCACGAGGTTTAAAAAGAAGTCTTGCTCTTCGCGGTCGAGGTTAAAGAAGACAGATGCTTCGATGGCCTGCTCGTTACTCAGTTGGGCAGCTTGATTGAGGACTTGTGAAATATAGGCGGACTGGCAGTTGAGGGCTTCGGCCAATTTGATACGAGAGCCGTGGCCTGATCTGGATAATGCATCCTTGATATAGCTCTTATAATCATTATATTGGTAGACTTCTTTCATGATTTCATGCACTTGGGTATTAAAGTTAACTATCACTTAAATTATATCACAACTTTTAATTAAATTAATGCTGCGTGGGAAATTTTCCCATTCTATAACTTCCAAATCTCTTCCTACCGGGAATGAAAAGATTTCAAAAACGGGCATTTCTACAAGATTTGCCCCTACACTTTAGTCATAGGAGTTTTTTATGATCGTTCAAGCCTTGGCCCTATTGGTGAGTCTCTCTTCTTTTTCTGCAGTTGCTGGAGCCGAGTCCGGTGGTGGAGGGGGAGGTATTTGTAAGGGTAATAAATGTATAACTTTAGCAGAAGCTGGGTTCAAGTTCACAAATCCGACTAATCCTAATTATGAATTTAGTTATCAAGTAATAAAAGAATTAGATGATATCAATAGTAAATTACCGCTCAAGATAAGCACTGAGGCCGTTATTGGGAAACCGGGTGATGTCGTAGTGGTTGAAGTAAGTAATGATCGACGAGTAAAAAAATTCCTTAAAGATTATCAAAGTCTCTTAGTAGCAAACGGTTCAGCTGATCTATCAAAACGTATTGAGCTTTTGGCATTCACGAATGGAAAAAAGACTTACCTGATTCGCGAAAAGTATGAATCTCTTGATACTCGAAGTCAGGCCTTGCTTCTTCTTCATGAATGCAAGTTACGAGTAATGGGAATGTCTTTAACAGAAGCGCTGAAAACTGATATTGCTACAGTGGACTACCTCAAAGCCTTAGAGAGTAACAGGATTCCAAATTTAAAAAACTATCTTGCTGCCCAGTTTGACACTTCAAAAATGTCTTCTGATTACTCTGACTACTTACTTCACGAGGTCCTCAAAGGTTATGGAATCAATGAAGCTGGTAGTGTTATAATGCGCAAACACATCTCCTATAAAAACTCATTTAGTCTTAGTTATCGAGATATTTTAGAAATTAAACAGTTCATTCCGGCTATTGCTGATTATATAGCTCCCGGAGAATATACTGTTGAACAAAAAACTGATCGTAGTTCCATAGTCCATAACTTTGTTGAATCAACTCTGGATCATCTAAGAAGTTCTGAAGCTAAGAAAATTATTATTTCAAACGAGAGCTTTAATAACTTTGTTAATAAAAATTACCCAGATAGACTTTCTGTATTAGATCTTTGCGGTGGTATAAATGAAATAGGTTACCGATTTTCTTTAAATCAAAACAACTCGGATCTTCAGCGTATTCAAGCCGTTAATTGTTATGTCTCTAATTTCGAAATACCTTCCTATACTCTCAGGAATAGTCGTACGGAAATTACGGGTAACATAAGTTTTTTAGATGGCATGACTGGTTTAAATTTAAACCTTGCTAAGGATGTTGTTTGTACCTTAACTCTCGTAGAAAAAACCATCGACTTCGGAATTAAGTACAACCTGGAAATAATTGAGTGTATCTAGCGTTTAAATCCTAGGGAGACGTCAAATATCTTGTTGAGGTCTCTCGAGTCAGCGAGTTTGTTATTTTCTGTGAGAAGCTTATAAAAGAATATATTTCTAAAAATAAGCTTCACATAGTTTCTAGTTTCAAGAAACGGAATGGCCTCAATATTTTTAAGAATTGTATCCTCTTGATCGAAATATAAACCTTTCCATCTCTCTACTCTGGATTCTCCAGCATTGTAGGCAGAAAGCACAAAAACTAAGTTACCGTCATAGCGCTTTACCAGACCTTTGAAATACTTAGTTCCAATTTCTATATTGGTATTGGGGTCTACCAAGTGATGATCTCTGGTGGCCTTTCTAATTCTTCGAGCAGTGGCGGGCATGATTTGCATCAGACCTCTGGCACCTACCGGAGAGCGGGCGAGTGGATTAAAAACTGATTCTTGGCGAATGAGAGACAGTACCACTATCGGATCGAGTTCGGCCGTTTTGAGTTCGCGACTAAGTTCTGCGAGATATGGTCTTGGGTAGAGAATTTCTAGGAGTGAGCGATTAAAGATCACTTCTTTTTTATCCAGCACACTATAGAGGTACCTGAAGGTGGCCAAATAGTTTTGTGCATCTTGAATGAGCTTAGAATTAACTAAGTGAAGGTCAGATTTAATTTTTGGTTGTTGCTCAGTTGTGTACTTCACAAAAAAATCAGGCATGCTGTGGCGATTGATACGTTTGAGTTCTAAATTAATAAAACGCAGAGAATCTATTTTTGCCCAGGCCTTAAGTCGCACTAATGACGAAGTGTAGTCGTCAGAGAGGTCTCTCGGTTCAACCGATAAGGCACCCACAGGCTTTATGGCACTTTCTGAATAGAATTTTACAGCTGCTGAATCAGGTTTGAGCGCCTGAAGTTTTTTAGTTGCCATGATGGCGTAATAGCTTAGAGGATTGTTTGTCACAATCTGCTCATAAAGCTTGATGGCATCAGCTTCTTTTTTTACTTGTTCTTGAGAGTAGGCAATCCAAAATTTTAAACGGGCATCCAGAATTTCAGAGCTCTTTTTAATAAGATTATAACTATCGGCCAGCTTTAGTGCTCCGGCATAATCACTCTGGGACATAAATGTCCAAAGGTAGAAATACAAAGCATCTTCTTGAATTTCTTTGTGATTCTTCTTAACAATGAATTTAAAAATGTCCCGAGATAAATCATGAAAGCCGGCGCGAAAAACAGCTTTAGAGAAATCATTTAAGCGCGTGAGACATAATCCAACTGGAAGATGATCTTGATTGAGTTCAAGATAATTTTTCATAAACTGATAGTGCTCTTTGGCCTTGGCAAGATTTGGCTTGGCATCGTTCTTAGTATCAAGAGATTTATAACCCAGTTCAATGAGCTTTCCGTATTCAGCATGAAAAACGTTTTGATGCTGAAGAGGATTAAATCCCTTGTCCTGTATAAGCTTGGTGATTTGCTCATTAATCAAAATATCTTTCAAAACTTCTTGAGATGGAACAATTCCGTGCTGAACACTGTAAGAAGTCACTTCTTGAGAAATGCGCTTTAAGATTTCTGGTTTGCTGGCCTGAGACTGAATAAAGAAGGCAAAGTTCTTTTTATTTTTCTTAGTTAGAAAGAATTTGAGATTTTCTTGAATAAAGAGGATTGAGTGATCTGTGATGTTATGAGTTTTATCAATATCACGCCCAATGGCTTCAATGGTTCTTTCGCGACAAAAATTCCCGGCACTTCTTTCTAGGACCCTCTCCGTAGGCTGGGTGGCCTTACGAGTAGCGTACTGACGGCAGTAATCAATGAGGTCATCAGTCTTGGAGTGACGAAGAATATCTTGAATAGATCTGAGCCACGGAACAAATGGGGTGAAGTGTTTTGATTTTATCGTTTCAATTGTTACCTTGTTCAAAAGATCAGGATTGATGTAGCCCTTTTCTACGAGCTTGATGATGTTAATCATGTGCTCGCCGATAATCAAATCAGAGCGATGAAGCTGAAGTTTTTCAGAGTTAACAAAAGAGTCAAACGAGGATACTTCGGCCATTGATGGCATTGACATCAAACTTATAAAAATAAAAAAGATAAAGTGGAAATTCTTCATTAACCTTAGCGTTTAATCGTCCCTCATGGATGATTGAAAAAGTATAACATCATTCAGAATATTTTCTAATAATTAAAGGGGCTTTTTATAGCGTGAACGGATATCTAATAATCGACGTGAAATCTCGTTAAGCACAGGACGTTTGTCTTCGGGGATCGCTGGTGAGAGGTTTTCAATATAAGTTGAAATTTCTTCCAAATATTGAAAGTCAGCTTCCTGTTTATTTTTGACGGTATCAAGAAATAAACTAACTTCCTCAGCTACATCATGAAAATAGTCACCATTTCGAAATACGATGGGCGTTATAGGCTCTCCCTCACGAATTTTTGCAAGGTGATCCTTTAGTTTATACAGTGGGCCAGCGATTTTGTGGGTAATAAAAATCACAAGAATAAATACGACAAAAATAAATAGGATTTGAAGGGGAATCAAAAAGAGTATTAAGTCTGTACGATTCTGAAGAATAGAATTAGTTAAGGCTGGGTAAATAGCCGCCATTTCGTCGAGAAAATCAATAAATAGCAGTGGAAAAATTAAACTCGAAAGAAATATCAAGGAAACCATGATAAGACTGAATTTCAACTGGAAATTCTTATCTACTAGAAAGATGGATCGTTTGTAATATGCCAAGTTCTTTGTCCTATTCAAGGTTTATCTAACATCATAAAATGATGTGAAGACTTCTACTAGATGGAAACATTTGTCGATTAAGAGACCATTATTATCAGGTTAAGGAAATACTATGTTAGATGAGATCAAAAAACGCTTAAATGAAATTAAAAATCCCGCTACCGGGCAGAGCTTTGCTTCAGAAAATCGCTGGCAGCATATATCGGTTGATGGCGATAAAGTAACTGGACAGTATAATCGTGATGGCATTTCTCCTGTTGAAAAGCGCGCTATTGAGGGTGAAATTCAAAAATGTCTCTCGGATTTAGTTGGCCTTGATAATATCATTATCAAAACGACATCTTCCCAATCTCAGGACGTTTTTAAGGCCCTGGATAAAGATGGCGTTGCCCCTAAGGCTGCCCCTGTAGAACCAACCCAGCCGGCACAAATTAAAACGGGCCACGGAACTGTAGGAACTAAAAAACCCGTTCCAGGTGTTGGTAAAATTATTGCCATTGGTTCGGGTAAGGGTGGGGTAGGGAAATCAACTTTTACAGCAAACTTAGCTATTACTCTTGCAAAGCTCGGCCACAAAGTAGGTGTCATTGATGCCGATATCTATGGACCTTCACTACCCATGATTTTTGGTAAAAGAGAAGAGAAGCCTCGTTCAAATTCTGAGAGAAAAATTATTCCTGTAGAAGCCTTCGGAATAAAATTCATGAGCTTTGGATTTTTTATTGATGAAAAAGATCCGGTTATTTGGCGCGGACCCATGCTTGGTGGAGTGCTGAATCAATTTCTTTTTGATGTTGATTGGACTGGAACTGATTTCCTTCTGATTGATCTTCCTCCCGGTACTGGTGATATCCAACTATCAATGATTCAGAATGCTCATGTGGATGGTGCGATTATTATTTCCACACCTCAGGATGTAGCGTTGCTTGATGCCAAGAAAGGTCTGGAGATGTTTAAAAAACTCAATCTTCCAATTGTTGGGATGGTTGAAAACATGAGCTCATTTATTTGTAACCACTGCGGAACTGAACATCATATTTTTGGTGAGGGTGGAGTTGGGAGAGCAGTTGAACAGCTTGAAACTCAGCTTCTGGGACAAATCCCACTGGAAATTGAACTTCGCACAGGTTCTGATAAAGGTGAGCCGTATATGGCCCAAGAATCTTTTGAAGGTCGTCCAGTCTGGAATAGCTTTATGAGTGTGACTCAAAAAGTAGAAAGATTTTTTATGCCCAATAAAGCTCCTCCGAAACCAGGTCTCATGTCTAAAATTTTTGGAATGAATAAGTAATGGATTTGAGAATCACTTCAGTCATTGAAGAGCAGATCACGGTGCACTTTACCGGTAAGGTGAATATCCTTTCGCAATTTAACCGGCAATACTTAGGTCACCTCTTATTTAAAGACGGAGAGTTGCTGCAAGTTCTTTTTCAAGGACAAAAGGGCCTTAAAGCTTTTTATCAACTTGTGATTCAAGAGTTTTCGTTAAACTCATTTTCTTATGTGGTGGAACCAGAGGTGGTAGAGGATATTGAACGTCATATTCATTACCCCTACGCTGTACTAAAAACCAAGATGGCCGAAGTTCTAAAGCAGTACCGTGAATCTCTCAAGATGAAGCCGCCTGAAAATGTAAAAATTCTCATTGATGGAGAGTTTGTAGACGACAGCCTACCAGTCACACCAGAAGAGTACGCGGTGCTATTAACTCTAACTGAGTGGAACACTCCCTATGACATCTATCAGCACTGCCCTTTGTTAGATCACGAAATTACATGGGCTTTGGTGGGTTTGAGGAAAAAAAGTGCCTTGAAGATCATCGCTTCACGAAACTCGTAAAAATGGCTAAGATAATCCAAATTTTTTAGATCAGGGGTAAATATGAAATCGCAAAAACAAAATGAAGGCGAATTAAAAGAAATCGCAGTTAAAATCGAGAAGAAAGTTGCTGAGGATTTTGAACTCATGATGAAGAACACAGGTATGCCATTGGCCGACCTCGTGGTGATTGCTATGAAGCGATTCCGTTCCTCACACCTTGACTATCTTAAGCAAGTCCCAGTTACTGAATAGTTTTTAGAAAGCTCCTTCGGGAGCTTTTTTTTTGCCCAGTTTTTCTCCTTATCAAGACCCACCATCTGTGGGTCTTTTGCGTTTTAAGCGATTAATAAAGATACAGATTCTTGCGCTTTTCCAATGGAAAGTGTCCATATTTTATACATCCGCGTACTTACTTACAGCCTAATTTATCTACACATCGAGTATTCAAGTCTTTATACCCCCTCCATTTGGCATTCCGATTGCTTAGATAGAGGCACAGGGGATTACTATGAGCTTTGATACGTTTAACAAAAAATCACTTTCCTTTATCGCCACCGGGCTCTTCATGGTGATTGGTACCTACAATGCTGTAGTTATTAATTCGGAATCGAGCATATCAAGTGTGGAGATGAAATTTGTAAAACGCTTAGATGAAGTTTATGGGGTCACTGAGTCTGCACGAGGTGCTGCTTCAATTAAATGGCAAAAAATGAACAGCGAAAATCAGATTTATCCAAAGCTAGCTCAGACCCCACGAAGTATACCTACAATTGAAACGAAAAGTGCTCCAGAGACTCAAGCAGTAGCATTAGCGCCTACTGCAGCTGTACAAGAAGAATTAGATCTCACTCTTACCGAAGTGGTGAATCCTAAAAAATGGCAACAAGGTTTAAATAATTCTCAATACACCGGAAGTCTTGTAACTAACGGTGGGGTCATTGAATCACTCTCTGTTTCCCTTCCGAATGGTGAAGGTGTTTCAGTTTCATTCTCTGAAATGGCGGGAAATGTATTTGAATATGATTTAGGTGGAGAGCTCTATAGCGGGATGATGTATCAAGTGGATCAGAATTCCTATATGGTTACTTTAACTAATGGTCCCTTAGAAGGAACGCGATTAAAATTCACTGGTGAGCCTTCTTTAGAGCAACAAGAGCAAACCCTGGCCGCTCAATCAGATGCAGAACAAAATGTTGATATGGCAGCGTATTCCAATAACGGACAAGATACCGCTCAAACTGAGAGTGAAATTGGTTATGTTCCACCGCAAGGCATGGAAACAGTTCAAGCTCAAGAGCAGGCCCCTGCGCAAGATCCCGATGCATCCTTCCAACAACAGGCCTTGCAAGATCCTGAAAACCAGCAGCAAGGTTTCCAAATGCTTCAGGGTGAGCAGGCGATGCAGGAATTAGAATTTAATCCTGAACAACAAAATCAAAATCCAGTTCAAGGCTAGCAATGAAATCTTTTTTCTTCATATTGATTTATATGATTTCAACTTTTGCATCTGCCGGTGAGCTTCATTCTCTAGCAAGTGCAGATCAAGCAGAAGAAGTTGAAGCATTAATCAAGAACGGAAGTAATATCAATGAGAGATTAACTTCGGGAAGTCCTGGTTTCTATCATGGTTTTACGCCACTTATGTCTGCTTCAATGAATTGCAGTGTAAACACTGTTGGTTATCTAACTAAAAATCAAGCACAGGTGAATGTCATCTCAAAACTAGGGGATACAGCTCTGGATTTAGTGATTAAACAGATATCTGCAGCTCGTGAAGTTTCAGTAATTGCTAATCAAGAATTGGATAAATGCTTAGAGAGTGCATTGATTCTTCGAAGCTATAAGGCCCTAACCGCGGTTCAGCTCAAAAAGTGATTTCATCTTCGATTCAAGAGTTTCAGTAGTGTAGAAATCAATTTTCCCAATATACAAATCAATGGCAGTGAAAGGCATGGGCAAAGTCGCTTTGTTCCAGCTATTTTTGAAAACATAACTTCGCTTCGGAATTCCTCTCACAGGAACAATGGGGCGTTTGGCCTTATCGGACATGGCCGTGACTCCAACTTTTACTTGATAGATTGGTCCCTTGGGACCATCAACAGCGATGGTCATTTTATGTCCCTCAATAACTTTTTTCATACTTGCTAAAAGGCCAGCAACTCCACCTCTGTGTGATGATCCTCTGACCGTTTGATAACCCATGTATTCAGCAGCACTGGCGAGAATTTCACCATCTTTTGACTGGGATATAAGTATGCAGATATTGCGGTCAGAAAAATAAGGCAAACAACTCATATCATCCTGGTGAAAGCAGGCGTAGATGAGGTTTTTTTCATGGGGGAATTTAGTTTCAAGATCAGCAAAGAAAATTTTCTTGTCACTGTCATGCTCAAAATGAAGATGGTAACGGTAGGAAGAGGAATAAATCTTATAAAGGAAGCCGGCCATTAGGCCGGCTAAATTCTGTAACAGCAAAAATTTATTTTCCTAGAAGCTTTTTGAATTCTTCAGTCATAACAGGAACAACTTGAAATAAGTCTCCCACAATTCCGTAATCAGCTTTAGTGAAGATAGGAGCATCAGGGTCAGAGTTAATGGCCACAATCACTTTAGATGTACGCATACCGGCCAAGTGTTGGATGGCCCCAGAAATTCCGCAAGCGATGTAGAGGGATGGAGCCACAGTTTTACCAGTTTGACCTACTTGCATAGCATGTGGTGCAAAGCCTGAATCTACAG
>CAMDDI010000099.1 GCA_945890905.1 Bacteriovorax stolpii | reverse complement strand
GTTAGTACAGCAGTGTTGAGTCTGCTGTACCACTTTGATCAAAATTAATTACGAATTCGCTCTCTCTACCATCGCTCTCATGAGAACCGAGCATCCAGCAGCGATATCATTCTGAGTGGCGTTCTCAATCTCATTGTGACTGATTCCACCTTCGCAGGGAACAAACACCATAGCCGCGGGACAAACGCGGTTTAAGTAAAGAGCATCATGACCAGCCCCGCTGATAATATTCATAGAAGTAAATCCTAAGCTGTCTGCTGCGCGGGCCACAGCTGAGACGCAATCAGAATTAAATTTTACTGGTGGCAAATACCAAATTTCTTTGAACTCTAATTCAAGTCCATTTTCTTTGGCCGCAAGTTCAGCAGCGGCTTTGGCTTCTGCCGCCATCTGAGTGAGGATATGATCCTCTGGGTGACGTAAATCAATGGTGAAGAAAACTTTTCCGGGAATGGTGTTTCGTGAGTTCGGGCTGCAGTTTACTAAACCCACTGTGGCGCAGGCCCATGGTTTATGATGGTTACCGATCTTATTTACGGCCGTGATCACTGCGGCTGCTCCCACCATGGCGTCTTTTCTAATACGCATCGGAGTAGGACCAGCGTGAGACTCTCGTCCCACCATGGTGACCTCGATCCATCTCTGGCCTTGACCGCCTTCAACGATACCTATTTGTTTTTTCTCATGCTCAAGAATTGGACCTTGCTCGATGTGAGTTTCAAAGAAAGCGTGAATGGGTCTGCCACCCACAGGTTCAGTTCCAGCGTAGCCAATGCGTTTTAATTCCTGACCCATGGTTTTACCTTCAAGGTCAGCACTGTTAAGACCGTATTGAAGATCAAAAATTCCTGCAAAGATTCCTGAAGCAATCATGGCGGGCGCAAAGCGGGAGCCTTCCTCGTTTGTCCAAATGGAAGCTTCAATGGGACGCTTAGTTTCGACTTTGTGATCATTGAGAGAGCGGATCACTTCAAGGCCCGCAAGAACTCCGTAGACTCCATCAAATTTTCCGCCAGTGGGTTGGCTATCGATATGGCTTCCAGTCACAACTGGTGCCAGTGAATCATCTTTTCCGGCACGACGAGCGAAGATATTTCCCATCTGATCAATCTTGATGGTGCATCCAGCTTCTTTGCACCACTTTACAAAAAGATCACGGGCGTCTCGGTCTAAATCTGTCAGGGCCAAGCGGCATACTCCACCTTTTTCGGTGGCACCAATTTTGGCCATGTCCATTAAGCTTTTCCAAAGACGCTCAGAGTTTGCACGTAATTCAGCAGTCATAAGAGGTTCCTTTTTTAATTAGCATCCACGCTCAAGCATCACTGCGGCCTGTAATCCACCACTACTCACATTCACTTTAAGCCCAGTGTTGGTGGCCCGGCTCATGAGTCCACCTACTTCAAAGTGAGTGAATTTTCCATCTTCCCAATCATAGTGCACAAACACACCTAAGTCTGAGATGGCAGATTTTCTGCGGGAGAGAATGCCGTTAACATCAATCATGTTAAGTTTAGTTTTCTGCTGAATAACCCATTCGTGGTGACGGGCCTTAGGAGTTTTGGCGATGGTTTTTAAAAGTTCTTTATCCATAAAAACTTGCTGTCCACCAAAACCATCAGCATGCTTAATCACTAACTCACTGACATTTTTTCGAACTTTTTCCACATTTCCTGCTAACGAATAGGCCGGAAGGATTGAATTTCCCAGAGTCTCAGAAGCTCCTAAGAAGCGTTTGCGAAGTTGTGGGTCACTTAAAAGAATTAGGATATTCTTTGAGGCCACTAAACTTGTAATCAATGGTCCGTACTGAGGAGTTTTTGAGCGCAGAAGTTTTTGGTAAAGGGCCTTATCACGCTTTAAATCTGACAGAGTAAAAGCAAAACTCATATTCAATGCATCTGGGTGTAGATCTTTACCCATACGCACTCTCCCCTCTGGAAAAAAGAAGTGATGTTTTTGGAGCAGAGGGAAATCTTCGTCAACAATAGTATTAAACTGAGCGGGTGTAACCAAATGAAGATTGCTTCCCATTTTCTCGGCCGTGAGTTTTAAAAACTCTTCGTCCCAGTTGTAACAATCATACTGAATGCGGGCGATGTCGCGCCCTAACCGGTTCATATTTCTTACTTCAGCAGCAGCAGTATCTAGAGCGATCACTTTTGAGCGCAGCTTGGGCATCAGTTCCAGCAATGTATTTTGAAAATAAGTCGAACGAGCAAGACCATCAAAGCCAATCTCATTTACTTCTAAAAGCTTTGGAGGATGAGCAGCATCGGGCTTACCAACGATGGCCATATCAAATCGAAAGCTTCCTGTGAGGCGCTTTGGTTGATACTTAAGCACACCCAAATCATTGATCAAATAATCCCGCACTGGTCCCTTAGGAACCATGGCCCTAATTTCTGCCGGAGGTAGTGAACAGATACTGAGTAAAAACTGAGTGAGATCTTTGGCCGTTTTTTCAATAACCGGAAAGTACGACTCAGGGATTAAGCGCGGGAGGATTGAAAAATCATCTTCGTTAATGCCATCAAGAGGTGATTCGGTAAAAACATTCCACACTGAGTTCTTATGATCAGTGTTGTCGTAAGTTTTCAGAATACGCTTCGTGGCAGGAGAGGGACTTTCTTGAAAGTAGTTTTTAAATTTCATAAAACTAGCGGACGCGCTCTATGATTAATAATTGCTCAGCAAACTGCTGGTTCTCAGGATGTTCAGAAACAATTGCTGTGAGTTTTTCAACTGTATCGAAAGTGTTCTTCAATCGCTGGTCTTCGATACGGGCAATGTCTTTCTTTAAGAGTTTGACTTCTTTCTTGTTAATCTTTTTTCCAGAAAGAAGTTCATTAATCAAAATAGCGCGATACTTGTAAGACTGCTCAGAGAGATCTTCGGCTTTCTTTTTATTGGCCGCAAGAATTCCGCTTAGCTGAGCTTTTTGAGCTTCAGTAAAATGAGTCGAATTATTAATCAATTCATGAATGGTTTTTCCCAGTTCTTCTTTTGTTGTAACTTGAGAAGACTCTGCTTTAGCGGCGATTTCTTTTTTTAAATTCTTCTTATGGGCGCATGCACTCATAGATAGAACGGCTACAAGAAACAAAATTTTTTTCATACAATCTCCGGTGAGTTTTCAAGTCTACAAATTGAATCATATAATTGGTCCCTTGCGGAGACTTTTTGGCAAGGTTCTTGGAAATAAATGGCTATGAAACTTTCAAGTATTATTTTTGCATTGAGCTGATGCGATGACCACGTTCGCTCTAAAACAGAAGAATCTCCCATCGACGTCCAAGAATCTGAACAAGTTACCGTTTGGAGTCGTCCTGATATCTATGAAGCAGCAGTCTTTCTTCCCTAGATTATGAGGAAAATAGTACGAAACTCTACCCCATGATTCTCTGTCTTCATGACTTCAATGGATCTGTATTAAATTCTGATTATAAGGATGTCGGAGGGGATCGCACGGGTTTTATCAAGCAAGTCTGGAACACCCCTATGAGGTTGATGCACATCTAAGAGGCTGAAGTAATAACAAGACTCCACATTCTTCTATTTGGACTTGGATTTTTTAAAAGTAAGGCATCTTTTCCATGAAAATCAATTTCTTTGGCCAGTTTCATAAATTTCTTGGTTTTAGAAAGATCCTTTGAATTTAAAATGACTTTCGAATGATAGTTTTGTCTGCCAGATTTAAAGTAAAAAACTGTGCCATCTTTTAAAGTGACTTTCTTATTAATAGAAATTTTAAATATCTGAGAAAAAAAGGCTCTGCCTTTTGCATTCACAGAAAACTCGTGCCCCACAATAGCACTCACCCCATTGGGATGCTTAACGGGTTTGAGTTTTCTTCGTTTTCCCAGATAAGGCTCATACTCAGTGAACCACGGGAACAAGGTTTGAAATCCTAAATTCTTGAAAAAAATGAAATTCCATCCTGGTCGCCTTTCAAAATCATTTAGCTTCCTATCATAATTGCGATGTAGGAATGTACATTTTAGTTTTTGCCGGCAAAGCTTTTTATATAAGGCTTCAAGATCTGAATTAGTAGCAAATGAAAGTCCAGGAGCTTTAACCAGATTCACTTTTTTGGAAGCATGGATAAATTCTAGATATGGTAGAGTTTCAAACTTGATGAATCGACAAATTTGTCCAGGATGTTCACTGGCTTTCTCTTCCAGATGAAATCCCTGTCGAGAAAGGCTTTTCCAAAATCTATGATCTTGATCACTTGTGAATGTGTGATCGAAGTTAATACTCAACTTAATCCCGGCTACACTTCGCTTTCCCACAGTGAAACCCATTCCCACTAGAAGGATCAGCCTTACATTTATCCAGAGCCGCCACTTCCGCTGAAGCTTTAGTCACACCAGTGGCCGCAAAAGTTTGTCCCATAGCACTCACCTTACAGATCCACTCATCTGCCCCAACTTGGGGTTTTGTCATCTCAAGAGCAAAAACTTTTTGTTGAAGTTGAAAAACCGCTCTTTCAAGTTCAAACACCCGCCGTCTGAGATCTTCTTGGGAATACGCTTTGTAATCACTACCCACACTGATGCGGATGACGTCGTCAGCAAAGGCCACAGGATTTAGGAACATGAGAATTACAAAAAGCTTAAGCATGAGAACTCCATTTTTGTCCAAGTTTTCTAAAAGGATCTTCAATCAAATAATAACTAATAGTCGCCACAACAAAAATCACTCCGATAGAATGCCACTCCCCTCCTAAGGCCCTAAACCATTCAGGTCCTCTTGGAAAAGGGGCCACAAAAAGCTGCTGCCATAAATAGAGCGAGTAAGAAATTTTTCCAATGAATCTGAATAGAGGATTCTCAAGGAATCTTCCAAACCAACCTTCGCTATGACAAATGGTTGAGTAAATAATCAAGGGATAAAGAATCGCCTCAAAGGTCGGCTTAAACGGAATTTTAACTAAGAACAAACAAAGAAGGGCCACGATCGGTGCAAAGATTGGAATCTTTCTTAAAACATTATCCCACTTAGGAAAGTAGCGCTGGATAGTGGCCAGCAGAACCCCATAGAGTAAAGTATCAAAGCGCCCAAAGGTATTCCACATGGTGTACTCAATTGGTGGAAAAGCTTCAACCACAGAAGGCATAGTCCCTAATTTTCTCCATAAAGCTACAGTGATCCCAATACCTACAATGGAAATTAAAATCTTTTTCGGTTCTCTTACTGAAAATAAAAAGAACGGCAGAAAGAAGTAGAAATGCTCCTCCACCATAAGACTCCAGAACTGTCCTGTGTAAGAGTGATCCATGATCAGATAGTTGCGCCAAAAAGTAAGAGTGGAAATAAACTCAATGGGCAACACTGTAATCAAGCTGGGAGTCATCAGAAAGATCACAAGCAAATAGCACCAAGAGGCCGGCATGAGCCTGAAGAATCGTTTGAGATAAAATCTCTTAAAATTAACTGTCTCATCCCGGTCCAATTCTTTAAATAAATTTGAAGCAATAAGATATCCACTTATAGCAAAAAATAAATCCACCCCATTAATTCCCGCCGAAAAAATGTTAAAGAGTCGCGACTCTGGAGAGAGTACGGAGTCTTTAAGATGGCTGAGGATCACTGCAATAACTGCGAGTGCTCTCCAGCCGTCGAGGGTTTTGATGTATTGGTGCTTGTGCATGAGATAATGATAGGGAACTGAAGGATAAAACTAAAGGGGAATCTTATTATCATCATGCATTAAAACATGAGAAATGCTGATTTTAAATCGCTATGGCCAAGTCTTTAAGCTCACTAACCATTTCTGGATCATTTTCTTGAACAATATCGTTATTAATTTTGAGCATGATCGCTTTAATGAGTTCAGAATCATTTTTAAAATTTGTTTCGAATTTTAATTTCTGAAACTCTTCAAATAATTTTGAATCAATCTTAATAGACAATCGACTACTCAAGGCCACATTCGCCAGAAGATCTGTCTTCTTATAAATATTTTGAAGTTTGATTCGCTCTTTTTGACTTCCAAAAGATTTATGTATGTAAAATCGAATTAAGAAATTGACCAAAACTGGACTATATCCCCCCACAAGCCTAAGAGAGGCGTTGGCTAAGATATCTTCTAGATGTTTGGGTATTCGGAACTCTAAAGGCTTTTTTTCTTTCTGCAGAGATTCTTTTACATAAATCGCAGATTGTTGGGGAATTGAAACGACTTCATCACAAACCGTACACACACCAGCAAGTATTTTCTTGGCAAAAATTTTAGATCCCTGAATGGGGACATCCCTTTTTTCGAATACAGTTTCAACCTTTCCGCAGTGGGAACAGATTGCTTTAGACTTTTCGCCTTCTCTATAGATCTTCATACTTACCTCTGAACTCATTTGTGAACGCTTATGAACCAAACATCTGGCTCCAAAAGATAAGCTTTAATGTACCATCGAGTTCCTTCTACTAATGGCTTAAAAATATAAACCGTTGTCGTTGGATCCCGATCATGAGGACTCGTCTCGAAATCATTAAAAGTCGCGCGATCCAAAAGTTTACTAACTTCTTCCGATGATAGATCCCCCGTAGAAAGCTTATTCTTTTTATCAATCTCTTTTCTTGCCTCGTGCTGAATCTGACCCGAAGCTAATTTTTCTTTGATAATTTGTCTTATAAGGTCAAACTTCATAACCATACTAACACGTACGTCAGTTTTCGTACACCCAGATTGAAAGATTTACGTGTGAACTTATAGGCATAAGCATTTGACTTTGTGTCGCTGCGAATTTTTGCTGAGTTTCTAACCATAAATACTCCAGAGGAAGTATTTATTTGCGAACTAATGGTTTTGTAAAACCTTCGGAATTGAAATCGAATGAAATTTCATTTTTAGAGTCCGAGGGGCGTACCTCTGGTATTTTGAAATCAGTATGGAACCTTTATGACTATCTCTTTCTTCTACAAACTCAAAGCTACCAACTTAGAATTCTTAAAAACCATCGTACTAATCGTTTCATAAGCCTGGAAAAACTTTTTCTCACCTCATGAAACACATAGAGCCTTAGAACCACTTATGTAGCAACATCCACCTTCCCCATTTGCTTACAGAAACGAGAGACAAATAAGCCCTTCATGTTTGAAAGCGATTACCACTTAGTAAAATAATCCTTATTTTCAGACACTTGAATTTAATCCTTGCTCACTTTTAATTATTATGCTAAGTTATCCTCATGCATCTGCCGATAAAAAAAGAGACTGTTCTTCTAGACCTTATATTTGCAACAGAAGCAGGTTTACTCACACCTTCTGTACATGCAATTGAACAAATGAAGGCCCGGAATATTGACTTTAGTGATATCGAAGAAGCGGTGTATACAGCTGTGCGAGAGGATCATAAGGATGAACTCACGAAAGATTCAACAGCATGGAAGTATGCCATCAGAGGAACCAATCAGAATGGTGATAAAGATATTCGAATCATTGTTCTCTACCTTGAGTCGCCAAGGATGTTGATAGTGACTGCGATAGATAAAAATAAATAACGGAGAATGACCATGAGCAAAATTAAAAAAACATATATATTCTCAGGCTTTGGCTTCGACGTCCTCCTACACAATATCGTCGTCAAAGAAGTCCATGGTGAAGAATATCCCGAAATAAATATGAACGAGATAAAACTTCTCACCGCTAAAGAGTTGCTTAAGAGCAGAGAGAGTCTTACGGGAAAGAAATTAAAATTCCTAAGAACCTTTCTTAAAATTTCGTATCAAACACTCTCTGGAATTATTGATGTGCCTGCTTCTACTCTACGCCTATGGGAAGAAAAAGGTGATGAGGTGACTGGTTTAAGAGTCCCCCAAGAAAGGCAAGTGAGATTTTATGTTATTGAGCAAATTTTAAATATGGAAAAGCGACATATCGAAAAGCAGATAATTATGTCTGAGTCCTTTGATACTCCGTCATCAGACTCATTAGACCTAGGCTCTTCTCAAGATTACTCTTATCTAAAAGAAGCGTAACTACTCCAAGAATGTGGTTCCAGGCTGTCTTCACAATGCCAGTGCAACTTTCTTGCTATGACCTGGAACCTTTTTGAAGCGCAATATCACTCTAAGCAAAAATTTAATTATCGTTGTTCCGCATGATCCAAAACGAATTTCCGTTCGATTATAAATGAATTTGAAAACATATTTTCAACTATCCAACATAGGGTTTAAAATGTTTTAGAATAATCTTCAGTTCTTGTAAGTCTGGCTCAGAAAAATGAATAGTTATATTTTTTTTTCCAAGCAGCACCTTCACATAATGATTATAGATAATAACATTCTTGCTTGGCTGGATAATTTCTAACCAAACCTCTTTCTGTAAAAGATAAAGTCGACTACCTTCAATTTTTATTGCTTCCTTTCGAGGATATATCCATTTCATTAAGGCAAATATGGGACCAGATAATCCTATAAGAACTATGAATAGATTAAGTATAGAAGAATTATGACCACGTAATAATGTGGCTTAGTTAAGAAATGCGTTTACATGTAGACTAAAAAGATTGCCTATCAATAGTCACAGGCGTCCTCGGTTAAAATTAGAGTTCTTCACGCTTTAAATTTAACAAAGGATTTTCCTGTGACTGAAAAACAGTATCTCATTTCGAGAAAATTAAATGTACTAGATTTTGCTGACCAGATGAAGAACATCTCGGAAGCGTGCCGGCGACTCGGAGTTTCCAGACAGCATTACTACGACATCAAGAACACTCTGGCAGAAGAAGGTGTCGAGGGGTTGCTTGAGAAAACACGAAGAGTTGCTCGCGTGAGAAATCGTCTTTCGCCGGAGATAGAAGAATCAATTCTTGAGTATAGTCTTCACCAGCCTACCCATGGCCAGAAACGCGTGGCCAACGAACTGAATCGCTCCCACAACTGGAAAATCTCTGACGGCGGCGTTCGATCCGTCTGGCTCCGTCATGGACTTGAGGTCAAGAGTCTCCGTTTAAAGCGTCTTGAGAAGTGGTCTGCGGAAACGAATGGGATTCTCACGGAATCACAAATAAAGGCACTGGAAGAGCAAAAAGAAGAGAAGCAGGCACATGGTGAAATTGAAACTCATCACTCAGGGTTCCTCGTTTCTCAAGACTCGTACTACGTTGGCTACATCAAAGGTATTGGCAAAATTTATCAGCAAACTGGTATTGATACTTATTCCAACATTGGCTTTGCAAAGATCTACACCGATAAGACAGCAACGGTAGCTGCCGAATTCTTAAATTCAAAAGTTCTTCCGTTCTTCGATCAAAACAATCTCTCAGTTCTTCGTGTCTTAACGGATCGTGGGACAGAATACTGCGGTCGTCCTGAAACTCACCACTATCAGCTTTTTCTATATCTGAACGAGATCGAACACTCCAAGACAAAGGTCCGCCATCCGCAGACGAATGGGTCTTGTGAGAAACTTAATCAAACGATACAGGAAGAGTTTTACTCGGTGGCGTTCAGGAAGAAGTTATACACGACCGTCGATGAAATGCAGAAAGACCTGGACGATTATATGAAGTTCTACAACTTCGATCGGACCAACCAAGGTAAGAGATGCAATGGAAGGACGCCGTATGAAACTTTTTTAGAGGGCAAAGAACTTTATCAACAACTGGTATATGAAGGAGGTAAAGAAAAAATGATTCCCATCCGAAAATGGGAACCAGAGGTTGAAACGGAATATTTACAATAGAATTTTTGTTTTGACTGAGGACGCCGTGTAAACGCTTTTAGTAACTAGTGCAAATAATGAGAGTAAATAAATCAAGCATATCGGTCCATTTATAATAAGCAATAACTTTAGATAAGTCATCTTAGCTATACTTTGAATAAAAATACGATCTTCCATTATATCACTCCTTTAATAAAGTGGCGCTACAAGTACCTTATCGAGTACTGTCTACTACAGCTTCCCCTGCACTTGCACCAATTCCAGCTGAAAATTCGGTTGATACGGCGGCTGGGGTCGATGAACCAGACCAACTAGAAATAGCAGAAAATGCACCTTGTCCAGACAGGCCTGCAGCACTTCCAAAAGCGCCACTAATACTAGCTTTTATAATATTTTTTTCCGAAAAAGGGTTTTCTCCAGAAAAGTAAGAATTTGATAAGCTACCCGATGCGCCTCCTGCAAATCCTCCCACCGCTGCCCCGATCATTCCACCACCGACCAAACTACCCACACCAAATCCAACTCCACCCGCAATAGCACCTACAGTCGCAGGCTGAGCAAAACTACTGCAATAAAAGTAAGACCTAGCAACATTCGGTTCAAAGCAAACGAATTACTTAAAAGTGTGAAAGAACTGCTGCTTCTAAAGAATTACATTTTATTTTTTCCTTTTTTTTTCAAAAAAATGTATATAAAAAAAATTACAGGAAGAGCTATGTAAGAACCAATAAATATTTGGAACAACATCTGGCTACTGAAGTATTTACGAAGTATGGTGGGTATATATCCGTAGACCATTAAAAATATCGGTGCCCCTAAAAATATTAAATTTCCATACTTTTTCATATTATATTCCTGGAGCAACATTATCGCATGAATAACTACAAACGCCTGAACCGCCGCCATTAGCTCGACATTTACTATAGTTCATCTGATTACCTTGAACATCTGAGCCCACCATATTTGGATATTTAGGGCTTTTACCTGTAAAAAGTGATCCTAAAGTAACACCTAAAGAATATACTGTCTGAGCAAAACATTTTAATGGATTTTGCTCAGACACAACTTCAACAGAAGCTGGATTTTTAGAAAGTTCAATGGCCCTGCCTTCGGAAAAACCAGCAAGCCCGCCAGCAATTCCCCCAGCAATAAACCCTTCTTTAAAAGATCCTACTCCAAAAGCTTCAAACCCTAAACCTCCAACCAGCCCACCGGCGGATGCACCAATAATAGCCCCGGAGAGAGCTCCTCCAGCAAGTTCACCAGCAAAATAACCACCCGCATATGCAGCTGCGGCAATAATTGCAATTTTTATCAAAGTAACCTGATCACTCTTAGATAGAGAAAGTTTAAAAATTCCAATATTGTAATTATGATTGAAGCTCCTTCCAGATGGATCGACTAAATCTATTGGATTATTGGCTACAAAAAAATATTTTGAAATAAATGTATTAGGACTACTTAATTATCCATTGTCTGGATCTACACTCAAAAACCTTCCAATGCTCGCATCATACATCCTCGCTCTGTAGTAATAGAGCCCACTTTCCTTATCAAATTCTCTAGCCGTATAAGTAAAATACGGATCAATCAAAGGATTTTGAGTTATATCCGCTCCAGCTCCATCAGCAATCAATACAAGTTTTCCAAATGAAGTATATTC
>CAMDDI010000098.1 GCA_945890905.1 Bacteriovorax stolpii | reverse complement strand
TACGGGTATCATCGAAGAAGACAAGGTAGTTATTGATTTCGGTGAGTTTGAAGGAAAATCAGTCCTAGAAATCGCTGACACACGTCCTGAGTTCTATCAGTTCCTTCTTGAACAAAAAGAAACTGGCAATTTTTCTATTCGTCGCACGAAAGACAAAATTTTCAGACTCTACATTCATCAGTCTTATTTGAACTAAAAAAAGGGAGCATGCAGGCTCCCTTTTTTTTTGCTCAAATTTTCTTTTCTTCTTTTAGCTTATCTATATGTTTATGAATATTCATCAAAGCGTAGCTCCAAAGATTCTTGGGAACTTCAGCATAAATTTTTTCTAACATCTGCTCAGGTTCCATTCCTTCTTTGGCCATTTGTAGTATCTGGGACTCTCGCATTTTACGATGCTCAAGAGTTTTTTCTAAAATCGAAGTTCCACCTAATCCTATTCCATGAGAGGGATAAACAACACGTGGACTGAGCTTAATAACCTTCTCAAGTGTTTCGAAATATTTTTTCATATTTCCTTCATCACCGCCAATGACAACTGTACCAATCCCCTGAAAAAGATCCCCAGCAAGAAACCAGCTCATATCACGAGATGCCACTGCTAAATGTCCTTCATCATGGCCTGGGATTTCAATGATGATCACGTCGCGTCCAAGCCACTGAGTGATCACATCCCCTTCTTTGAGAAATGATGTTTTAATGCCCTTAAAGTAGGCAGGATCAGATTTAAGGAGTCGGTTGAAGGTATCTGTACTCAAAATCATGGGCAGATTCAATTCACGGGCCATTTGAGTAGAGCGTTCATGATGATCGGCATGATGGTGAGTCAACATGATTTTATCCACACCAAACTGGGCAACAGTTCTTAAAAACTTCACGTATTCATCATTATCAATGGGAGAAGGATCAATCAGAATTTTATCACTCCCCTCATCTCCGACGAGAAATGCATTAGTTCGGGTGGCGGGAGGTAGAGTGTGAGACAAAGGCATGATTTGGCGGACTGATTTTAATGATTCAATATAAGGAACAAACTTATCAGAATCATATTCAAAATTGAGATCATCAATTCTTTCAGTGTCGGGATTTAAGCCCAGTTTTTCGATAACTTTAATCACTGGAGGAACTGCGAGAATAAACCCCATAGAATACTGCTTCAAAAGTTCTGCACTACTCATCCATTTAGCAATCCGTGCTTCGTTGCGGTCAACTTCAAAATCAATTTTTTTAGTAAAATGAATACGGAAGAAGTATGTGGCAAAACGGTAAGGGTTAAAGTCTGGGGTCACAGCAAGGCCTAAGGCACTGACTTTTGAAATGTTACCGTTTTTAATTTCCTCGCGAAAATCCACACCCAATTCTTCTTGAGCTTCACGCACGACTGCCCCAAAGAGCCTTTGATCAATGTCATTACTCACCAGATGATCAAAGGAGAAGTGCTCATCTCCTAAGTCAACTTTGCCTCCGGGAAAGGCCCAGTAGCCTGGGAAAGCTTTGAGGAAGAATTGCCTTTGAATAGCAAACATCTCATCTCCACAAGTCATAACTATGGAGACAGCATCAATAATACTCATACGACTTTATCCAAATATTTCTCTGCCATCTTGTAGCGGACTTCCCGGTAGCCTTTAACCCCATCTAGTTCTTTGAGTCTTTTGCGGTCAACGCCAGAAAGAAGTTCGTTTTTAATTTTAGCAGCAATTTCTTTTTCAAGCTTATGCCACTTAGGCATCAATATGCGCAGGATGCGAAGATGGCGCATAATTTTTAGCATCCAAGGCTTGGGAGAGAAATCAAATTCAATTTTTTTATTAAAGATCACAAATCCAGGTCGGTTGATATGAATAACTTCAAAGGAGGATCCCATATCAGCATACTGGGCCTTATCTAACGACGTTTTTAGTGGAGAGATCATTAAGTGGGAAACAAAAACTTCATCCTTAATCCAATTGGTTTTCGCTAGAATTCTTAAGGCCAGTGACCAATCTTCCTCTTTATAAAGACGCTTAAGGTTGATTGAGTCCTCATAGAATTTAGGAAGGTTTATACCTTGGTCATAAACCATGAGATCATGGACATATTGCGCTATGTGCGTCTTAGGTATCTCTGGGAATTGATCACTCAGTAAGCGCACATAGGTATGCCAAAGATTCACAAGCTTATGGGGATTTTGCCAAAGATAGGTCGCCATTTTCACACTGGCATTTTGAAGAGCAAGAGTCTTTGTATCACTGGAATCTAAAACCAGATTATTGCCTTGAAGATGATCCACATACCAAGAGCGTCCTAGTTCAAAGGCTTCCCAGTTGGTATTAAACTCAGACTTTGGCACTGACGTTTGGAAGGCAGATTTTAACTCATCCAAAGAGAAAGGAAGTTTAGCGGCCTGGTAGGCAATCCCCAAAATCATAGCAGAAGCATAAACAGGCCGTTGGAATTTCTCAAAACACATCTTTTTAAGTGGTGCCATGATAAGGCGAGAGCCAAGTTTGGATTTTAATTCATCTTGAAGATTCTCTGAAGTCATCACATCACTTTCAATTCCACGATCAAGAAGAATTGAGAGAGGCACTTGAAATTCACTATCGATGATGAGAATGCCTTCTGGAGCTAAATATTCAACGGCCCTTGAGCCCTCTAGTAGATCAGGGGAAAGTACAAGATCTGCGGTCCCCATGGCCACAATAGGCCCCTGAGATTTAGTTTTACTAAAAATACTTAGGTGACTCATTACTGAGCCATTTCTTTGCGCCAAGCCTTTTTGATCAACGAATTTAAAATCTAAATCATCTCTTCCACCCATGGTAGAAGCCGCTTCCGCAATAACTCGGGAAATGGTGGTCACTCCTGAGCCCCCTACACCGATGACGATGGTTCTAAAGTCATCTCCAAGAGCTATGGCATTCAAATCTTTTTCCGGATGAGGAATTTTTAAATCTGACGTCAGCTCTTCTTTGTGTCGGGCCACTTTATATTTTGTAGGATGATAATCGTGAACTTTAACGAGCTCAAAACTAGGACAGACTTTAATCTTGGTACAATAAGAATCGGATACGCAAATCTGTGGATCGATCATAACTTTGGTACCATAGGCATCGAAAGTTTGTGAGAGCCCAGGACAGCCCGTCATCTCTACACAGGCCCTGCAGTCTTCACAGGCAAGGGTATTAATCTGATAAAAACTTTTGACTTTCTCAGTTTCACCACTGGCAAACATCTTCCGCTCGTCACGCTTTTTGCGCCCGTGAAAAGTGAGTCCGCATTCTTTATTTGAAACGATGACTTTAACACCAGGTTTTTGAACATATTCTAAAAGGAGATTTTTATAAAAAAATCTATCAGAAGGATTTATCTCAATGGCCTCTGTGACCTGAAGGGACTTAGCAACATCTAACATATTTTGACGAGGGCGCTTTTCACCTTCAACAGAAACTCCTGTTCTTGGAGTCACCTGATGCCCTGTCATGGCAGTATTGTCATTATCAAGGAGAATATAGGTGATGTTGTGACCCATTTGCACTGAGTTTGAAATGGAAGTCATACCCGAATGAAAGAAAGTAGAATCTCCCATTAAGACAACAGATGGGTTTGTAGTGAAAAGATCAGTTCCCGCCCCTAGTGCCCCACCCTGACCCATGGCCGAGAGGTCGTGCATTTCCTTAAATGGCTCAAGGAATGAGAGCGAATAGCAACCCACGTCTCCGTGAGAGATCAGCTGAATATCTTTGTCTGCAAGAGAGGCCCTGACATCTTTCATAATGCTTAATGTTTCGCGATGTGGGCATCCAGGACAAAATGTGGGCAGACGCTTAGGAACAAAAAGATCAAGACTCAGTGGTTTGGGAAGATCTTTGAGACAAGTATCATCAGATTTTTTCCATTCAAGGATATCAAGGATGTGATTGAGTTTTTTATAGATGATTTCATAGGAGAGGCCACCGAAAGCAGGAAAGCCTTCAAGAAATTTCCCACCTGCCTCAAATTCTTTGCCAAAAACTTTAGTTGAGAGATGAAATTTGTGAATCAGGTTTTTTATTTCAGTTTCTAGAAACGAGCGTTTCTCTTCAACCACGATAAGAGTTTCAATACCTTTAAGGAATGGTAAAAGCTGTTTCTCATTAAATGGGTAGGTCGATGCCGCTTTATACAAAGAGACTTCAGAGATGAGTCCTGATTCTTCAAGAACTTGCTTAAGTGTTTCAAACACTCCACCGGTTGCAATAATTCCTAATCTAGAATCAGTCGCACCAAAGATTCTATCCAGATTCATTTCTCCCAGGATTTCTTGGATACGGGGAAAGCGCTGTTGAATCATTTCCTTGTCGGCCAAAAGTGAATTAGGCGGCACCATCACATTAGTTGAAAGATTAAATTCACTAGGCTCCAGCGTAACAAGTTCACCACTGAGTTTTTTCTCCTCGAAAACTTCCACACGCCCCCCACCTTCGGCCATGTAGGTTGTAAGAAGAATTCCCACATAAATTGAACTCATCTGAGAGAGCTTCAATGCTTCAGACATCCAGTCTTTTAATTCTTGAGGAGTGGACGGTTCAAGAAAAGGCATATGAAGATGCTTAAATAAGTATCGTGAGTCAGCAGGTGTAGAAGTAGAGATGGACCATGGGTCATCACCCACTGCAACCACAACTCCGGGCTTTTTACCATCAACAGTTTTGCCAGGATTAGCGAAGTTACCAACTGAGAGAGCATCAGATGCCACATGCAATCCCATAGACTTCATAGCAACTAAAACATTTTGTCCGGCCATCTTTGCACCTGAGGCCATGGCAGCCGCATTGGCCTCGGAATTGGCTATCACAACGCGGATGCCTTTTTTTTGCATCTCTTCTTTTTCTTCATAAAGAATATTAAAAAAGTCAGCGAGTGGTGAACCAGGATATCCGGTATAGAGTTGGAACCCCGCTTCTAGGGCCCCTTGTATGAGTAATTCGTTGCCATTGAGGATTTTATAGCTCATTGTTTTCTTCCAAAGGTGTGCATAAAGTTATACCTCGCCTCGCTCGCATGAGCAAATCACTAAGGATATTTACTATGGAAGAACCTCATATTCTCATTTCTCAATCTGTTGCTATTTTAGTGGACGGAAACAATATCGAACGCTCCCTTGAGTCTGAGCATCGCAGTCAGAACATCATGATCAATTTTGATGTCCTGATTCCAAGACTTTTGAGTGGTCGCGGCCTCAACAGATTAATTTATTTTCGTGAAGGAAAGAATATTTCTTCAAAATTAGCCGAACGCTTGCACGCAAAGTATCACGGATCAGTCAGACCCTGCCATAAGTCCGCAGACATTCCTTTGAGTATTAATGCGACTCAATTGGCCAGCAAAGTTGACGCCATTATCATTCTTTCAGGGGATTCAGATTATGTGGAACTTGTTCGGCATTTGAAGTCAGAAGGGGTGCGAGTGGAAATTTGCGCGGTAGAATCAACTACGGCAGAAGTTTTGCGGGAAGAAGCAGATTATTTTCATCCAGTGGTTAAGGAAGATTGTTTCTCCCTTAACCAAGGACAAGTGAAAAAGAAAACCAGACGTTAAATTATTTGAGGGCCTTCACGACTTTTAAAACTTGTGCGGGCTCTGCTCTTACTCGGTAATCAGCATCAACGTAAGCAAAGGCAATCTTCCCATCTTTGCCTACAACAAAAGTTCCTGGAATGGCGAGTTCATTGTTGTTGTTACCTTGATAAATAGAAAGATCGATACCATTTTTTTTCAACTGATCGACAACTTTTTGATCAAGTTTGTATACAAGGCCAAATTTCTTAGCGATGGCGTGACCTTCATCACTTACAACGTCATAACTAAGAGCATGAGTCGTTCGCGTTTTAGTAATTTCAGCAGCAGTATCTGGAGCGATAGCAAGAATTTGAGCTCCAGCTTTTTTGAACTCTGGGAACATTGCCTGATAGTGTTTCAGTTCAGTCATACAATAGGGACACCATCCCCCACGGTAAAATTTTATCACTACAGGACCGGCTGCGTAGATGTGACTTAGAGGATGTTTTTCTCCACCAAGATTTACTTGAACTTCAGGAGCTTTATCCCCAACTTTTAAAGATTGCTTATCAAGACCGGACTCCTTGAGTTCTTTAATATTAGCTTCATAAAGTGCAGAAACTTCCTTGGGCATTTTCTGAGTAAATGTTTTTTTCTTCTGAGATAGAGCTTCACCAAGAGTGGAACTTGCTCCTTCGCTAGCTGCATGAGAAAAACTTAATAGTAATAAAAAGCCGATGATTAAATTGACCACATGGGCCTCCTTATTTTGACAATCGAGAGCGTTCGTTGAAAGATAAATGCATATGAAAAACAGAGGAAAACAAAATGTCGCAAAACCCTGCAGGCTTAAAGAATATAGATCATTTAGAATTTACTGTTAACACTCTATCTTCACCTACAGTTAATCTTTTTTCTACCATGGGTTTTATCCAAACGGCAGAGAGTCATGAACAGAAGCTTTTTACCCAGGGTCAGGTGCGTTTTCTAGTAAATGCATCCACTAACGAGAATGATTTGTCTCGCAAGTATTTTAAAGCGCATGGCGAAGGTGTCAGCAAAATAAGTTTTCAAGTTGAGAGTGTGGAAAGAGCTCTTGAGGTGACCTTAAGAAATGGCGCCAAACTTGTGCACGATTTAAAAATTCAAGAAGGTCCACTGGGAAAAACCAAGACCGCATCAATCCAAGGTTTTGGAGATGTAATCAATGAATTTGTAGAGCGACCAACCGAAGAATTTCGTCCTGGATTTAAAAATTTAGATAACGATCCAAAGGCCATGCCTCTTAAAACAAGAGTCTCGAGAATTGACCACCTCACTAACAATGTACCCAAGGGTGAGATGGAGCATTGGGTTGAATTTTATAAACGCACCTATGGTTTTATTGAAACAAGATACTTTGATATCAAAGGATCTCTCACTGGATTAAATTCTAAAGTCGTACAACTTGCAGATAATTCCATCATCATTCCTATCAACGAGCCAGAAAAAGAAAATGGAAAATCTCAAATTCAAGAATTTCTAGATATGCATAAAGGTCCCGGAGTTCAGCATATTGCTTTAATGACTCCAGATATAATTTCGACAGTGGGAGATTTGAGAGCGAGAAAGTTGAAATTCTTAGATGTTCCTTCTACTTATTATGAGGCCCTACCTCAACGTCCCTTTAAAATTACCGAAGATCTCTTCGTTCTCGAAGAACTGAAACTTTTAGCAGATGGCGATCCTGATGGATATTTATTGCAGATTTTTTCTGAAACTTATATCGGGCCAGTTTTCTTTGAGTATATTCAGCGAAAGAATCACTGGGGATTTGGAAATGGAAATTTCCAGGCCTTGTTTGATGCCATTGAGAGAGATCAGGTGAAGCGTGGGTATCTCTAAATAAGGTACTGCTTTAAAACATCAAAACCCAATTTAAGAATGGTGAAAAAGATTACAACTCTTAGCAATCCACGTACAAATACATTGCCTCTCAAGAGAGCAAATCTCACTCCCAAAAAGGCTCCTGCCATATTGAAAAACATCAAGGGAATGACGTAATCAATAAGGAATGCTCCTTTAAAAATAAAAAAGCTAATGGCGGCAATGTTAGTAACAAAATTAATTATTTTTGCGTAAGCCGAACCTTGCACAAAAGTCATGTTAAGTATTCCCACAAAGGCAATAATAAGAAGACTCCCGGTGCCTGGACCAAAAAAACCATCGTAGAATCCAATCAAGGCACCAATGGTTAAAAGTTTCCAAACGGGCACAACTTTAATTTCCTGATGATCGATTAAACCAAAATTTTTATTTTTAAGTGTGATGAGGAAAATCACAAATAGCAAAACCATAAAAACTGGTTTTAAAATTTCATTACTCACAATTGAAACTACCCAGGCCCCAAATACTGAAAAAATAAATGCAGCAACTGCGGTGGGAAAAATAATCTTGAAAATAAAAGGAATGTGTTTTGAAAAACGGTAAGCAGAAATTGAATTTCCGGTAATGGAAATCATCTTATTGGTACCCAAAACAGTAAGGAGAGCATGCCCAGGCAGACACATGATTAGCGCAGGGAGTTGAATAAGACCCCCACCTCCAACGATAGAGTCCACAAATCCTGCAGTAAAACAGGCCAAACAAAGCACGACGAGGTCGGTGCTAAACATCTAATATTCCATACTTAAAAATTTGGGATCAGTAACTAAAACCTACATTTGTTAGGACTAGGTTAAGAATATGTCGCCCCCTAAAAAAACACCCGCAAATTCGCTATGATGCAGCCAAATAAGGAAGTCTCATGCGTGCTCTGATAATCATGCTTTTTATAGTGGTGGGTTGTACCAAAAAAGACAATGTTCTTTTGGTTCAAAACAAAGGCTCAGATACACTTGTAAACTTAGCGCAAGCTTGGGCAGAAGCTTACAAAGATATTAAGCCTGGGGTAGCGATTGCAGTTTCTGGAGGTGGATCAGGAACAGGAATTGCGGCCTTGATTAATGGAACAGTTGATATCGCCAATTCATCACGTGCTATGAAAGAAGAAGAGCGTCTCGAAGCTAAAAATAATAACGGTAAAGAAATTAATGAATTTATTGTAGGTATGGATGCACTGGCCGTGTTTGTTCATCCCAAAAATCCACTTCAAGGCATGACTCTGGAAGAAGTGGCCTGCATCTATGGTGAGGGTGGAAAATGTGTTCACTGGAGTGATGTCCGCGGCACAGTGGTTCCAGGTTGCAAGGACAATAAAATTATCCGTGTTTCCCGTCAGTCTAACTCTGGCACTTACCAGTATTTCCGTGAAGCCATTTTAGGCAAAAAAAGAGATTTAAAATTAGGCTCCATGGATCTTAACGGTTCGAGAGAATCCATTGACTTGGTTGAGAAAACTCCGTGTGCCATTGGGTACTCAGGCATGGGTTACTTAAATCCTCATGTGAGAGCTGTGTGCATTCAAAAAACAGCGGACGCGGAATGTGTAATGCCAACTATTGATACTGCGATTAAAAAAAGTTATCCGATTTCTAGAGAACTATATATGTACACCTCAGGTGTACCTTCAGCAGAGGTTCAGGCCTATATGGAATGGACTCAAAGTGATATCGCCCGTGAGATTACTATCAAGGCAGGATATGTTCCTGCACCGAAAAGGTAGATATGGAAATGAAGATGAATAAAGTCGTTAACGTTTCTATGGAATGGCGGCAGAAGAAAGGTAGTAAACCAATGTCTGAGAAGATCATTGAGTTTATCATCAAGGCCGGAGGACTCAGCTGCATCGTTCTTGTCATGGCGATTCTCTTTTTTATTCTTAAAGAATCATTTCCGTTTCTTGTGGGTGCATTTAATTTTAAAGAATTTTTCTTTTCTACAGAATGGTATCCTGCCTCAGTAGTTAAAGTTCGCTACGGAGTTCTTGCTCTCCTCGTAGGAACATTAATGGTGACTATCCTCTCCATGCTCATTGCAGTTCCATTGGGTCTAGCGTGTGCTTTCTACATCTCAGAATTTTGCACTCAAAGGCAGAGAGAAGTTTATAAAATCTTAATTGAATTTTTGGCCGCCATCCCTTCTGTGGTTTGGGGTTTCATAGCCATCATGATGATCAATCCCTTGATCATTAATATTTTTGATGTACCCATTGGTCTCAATATTTTAAACGCTTCTTTGATCCTGGCCCTTATGTCTTTGCCCTTGATTGTTTCTGTTGGTGAAGATGCTCTTCGCGCAGTTCCTGAAACATACCGTGAAGCGGCCGAAGCCATGGGTGCTACCAAGTGGGAAGTGGCCACTAGAGTTCTGCTTCCTGCTGCTAAAAACGGTTTGATGGCCGCAGCCCTCTTAGGAGTGGGTCGCGCTTTGGGTGAAACCATGGCAGTTCTCATGGCCACAGGACATTCAATTCAAATTCCAGAGAGCATTTTTGAGCCGGGCCGTACTTTGACTGCTACGATTGCAGCAGAGTTAGGTGAATCACCTAAAGGTGGCGAACACTATCAGGCACTCTTTGCCATCGGTCTTGTTCTCTTCTTGTTATCATTTGTTGTGAATCTCACGTCTGATTACCTTATTCGCGGAAGGAAGAAATAATATGTTTCATCCAGGCATACACCTTATTAATAAAGAGATTCGCGAAAAGAAGTTTAAAAACCTCTTAAGTACGATTACTTTCTTTTTATTTCTCCCTGCGCTCATTATTATTTTTTGGCTCTTTATCAAAGGTTACCCTGCTCTCTCTTGGGATTTTCTTTTGCAAGATCCTAAGAATGGAATGACCGCTGGAGGGATTTTTCCAACTATCGTAGGAACCTTTTGGCTAGTGATCATCAGTGTGATCGTGTCTTGTCCCTTGGGAGTGATTGCTGCGATTTATCTCTCAGAGTATGCCGCAGATAATAAGCTTACTCGCCTTATTCGTTTGGCCATATTGAATCTTGCGGGGGTTCCTAGTATCGTTCATGCACTTTTTGGATTGGGAGCATTTGTTCTCTTCTTTAAAATGGGAACAAGTATTCTGGCCGCCTCTTTCACCCTCGCTGTTATGAATCTACCAGTGATTATTACTTCGACTCTTGAGTCACTTAAAGCTGTGCCGCAGTCTTATCGCGAAGCCTCATGGAACGTGGGTGCCAGCCGCCTTCAAACTATCAGACATATTGTTCTTCCTAACTCTCTTCCGGGAATTTTAACTGGGGTAGTTTTCTCTGTAGGAAGATCGGCCGGTGAAACAGCTGCTATTCTCTTCACAGGGGTGGCCTTCTATTTACCGTTTCTGCCAAAGAGTGTTTTTGATCAATGTATGTCTCTTTCTATGCATTTATTTACTATCTCTACTCAAGTAGTAGGTGTCCCTGAAGCCTATCCCTTTGCTACGGCACTGGTACTTATTCTTCTTATTTTGTCTGTGAACTCAATAGCCGTTGTATTGAGATCGTATTTCAGAATGAAGAGAAAGTGGTAAGACCATGAAAAAGAAAATTGAAATTAAAGATCTTTCGATAAACTATGGTGGGCGTAATGTTATTACCAAGCTCAATCTTGATGTTTATCAAAATGAAGTATTGGCCATTATCGGTCCTGCGAATTCTGGTAAAAGTTCACTCTTAAGATGTCTCAATCGAATGACCGATTTTAATCCTCTCGCCAATGTCACTGGCGAGATTCTCTTGGATGGAGAGAGTATTTATCAAGATGAAGACTCGACTTTTCTTCGTAGAAGAATTGGAATGGTTTCCCCACTACCAGTGGGACTACCGATGACGATCAAAGAAAACGTGACCTACGCTCCTCGAATGGCCGGATGTAAGGATAAAGCTGAATTAGATGCAATTATGGAAGATTGTTTGAAGAAAGCAGCTTTATGGGACGAAGTGAAAGAT
>CAMDDI010000097.1 GCA_945890905.1 Bacteriovorax stolpii | reverse complement strand
TCAAAGATGGAACTTCATAAAAAGAATTAAAATGGGAAATTTCAATTGGCGCCCCCACTTCAAACATCCTTTGAGAATCCATCAAATTGTGTTCAACGGGAGTTTTTAGCTGACGAAAAATCTCATCCGAACTCAGCTTTAGAACAACTTTCCCATTGAGATCAATTTTCCAAAAAATATCAACTCGCGACTTATGCTTTCCAAACATCATGACTTCTGAACCCATGGCGAGAATATATTTTTTATCTGAGGTAAAATTAAGCTGATGATGAAAGTGTCCCTCGAAAGACCATCGAAGAGACTTGTTCTTGTCAAAAAACTTAATACCTTTTTCATTAGAAGAAATAAAACTTCCATCGTCTAAAAAAAGACATCTTTGCCCAGGAAGAGACAATAACTCCATACCTGCCTTATCAAAGACTCGACAACTTTCTACAAAATGAACAGAGCTAGCAAAGGCCCCAAAAGTTAGAAATAAAAAAGTCATGGTGACATAGATCATGGAAGTTCCACTGGTTTTCTAGCAATAACTTCCCAGGTTTTTAAAAATCCATGGAGATCCAATAGTCGAACTTTTTGAATATAATTAATTGAAAACAAAGATAAAGACCGATGAACTTCCAGGGTAGAGAAGACTATATCTTTTCTTTTTTTGGAATAGAGAAAAATTCCAGTACTGGGATGAGTGATGAGCAAAAGATCTGAATTTACAATATCCACACCGCCGCCAAAGCTTGAATAAAAGAACTCTCTAGGCTTTGGGCCAAAACTGAAGATTATTTTTGAAGCTTTCTGGTCGAATATTTGAATGGCAGAGTAATCACTATCAGACTTAGAACTCTTTACTTGGTTATTGAAGAACAAAATTTGTTTCTGATCTAAAAGCTGAGCATCATGAAGATGACTGCTCACTACATTAGGTATTCTGATCTCATTAATGACTTGAATGAGATCAGAAGAAAGAATGACAACCCCCACAGAAGGGCCACTTAAAATAATCGTGCCATCAGGATTTTCATAAAGAGTTAGGGCAAAAGCGTCAGGCAAAACCATTTCTCTCTGAGAGATAACTTTGCCGCGAAGAGAGATCTTTAAAATGTTTTTTGAGGTTATCGCAAGAATACTTTTCTTGTCAGCTGTAAAGCTTATCCGAAAAAATACCCCTTCTATTTCCCACAAGAGAGATTTGTTCTTATTGAAAGCTCTCAGTTTTTTAGAAGTGGAAGAAAAAAAAGTTCCATCTTCTAGAAATAGACAGTAATCACCGGGGAGGATCAGTTGCGGAATCCCTCTACTATTCCGAATATTACAACCTTCAACAAAAAAATACTCACTCTTGCTGAGTGCATTTGAGATTGTCCATTGTGTAAGGAGAATGAAAAAGAAAGTGCACCTCATTGTGGGCCTTGAGTTTAAAAAAAAGGCTCCCGAAGGAGCCCTTTTTATTGTCTAGTTTTTGTAGTTATCGGCTTTGGATTCTTGCCGAAATTCTTCTTCTTTTCAGCTTCCTTGTCCGCCATAATCGCGCCCAGCTTCTTACTTACGTCATTCAACTCTTCAATAAGTTTCTTCTTCAGAAGATCAGGAGATTTAAGAACTTTTCTGAAGTCATTTAAAGCTGCGGTTTCTTCTTTAATAAGAAGTAGGCGCTTCTCTACTTCTTCTTTAGTCATGCGATAAATTGCCATGTCAGCTAAGTACTCAGCATAAGTAAATTTCTCTTTGGAGAGATAATCGATGTAATCTTTGCGATTCGCCTTCTTTTCGGCAATAGCGTAATGCTTTTCTTTAATAAAGCGGATGATCTCATTGTTTTTAGTAAGACGATCTTCGTAATCTTTAATTAAAAGTTCATAGCGCCGTTTTGTGACGGCCACACGTTGAACCGTAAACACTTCCAAAATTTCTTCAACAGTATGGAATACTTTAACGCCCTTCTCGGTGATAAGCGTGTAATTGGGAACAATTGAGCTCGTCACACCCATAGTGGATTCTACTTCGGCCAGAGTCGGAGTCTGTCCGCGCTTAAAGATAAGCTCTACATTTATGGTGTTATCTACAGATGAATCAATGAAATCTTTTAAGAAATCATTATCCATGTGCTTATTGAGGTGACGGTAGATTTTTTGAGCGTCGTAACCTTTCGGCACTTCGTTGATAAAGATCTTCTCACCTACTTGCTTAAAGCTCATGCGGGTAATGATTCTTCCCTTCTCGTCAGTCTCTACTTTATCAGTGTAGTAACGGAAGTAAGGCTTAATCTTTTTAATTTTACCAGTCTCGATAAACGAGATCATGGATTTAATAATATCATCGTGATTAAAACTTGGAATAACTGAAGAGAAGCCAGTTCCGATTCCTTCAGCACCGTTTAAGAGCATGATAGGAAGTTTAGGCAATAATCCAACCGGCTCCATAACTTTTTCATCGTAGTTAGGCATCATCTGAACTTGGTTCATGTCATCAAACAAGAGAAGTTCGGCCACTTTGCCTAATTTACATTCGATATATCGGGCAGCTGCTGCCTGAGTCTCCATTCTTTCCCCGAAGTATCCTTTCTTGTCGATCAAAGGATAATTGTTGGAAAAAGTATAATCTTGGGCAAGATTCACAATGGATTGCTCAACTGAAGCAGGTCCATGAGGATGCAGAGTTAAAACTAACCCAGTGAGGGAGCTAACTTTAACTAGGCCCTTGTTGGAATTTTTCCAGAGAGTGAAGAGGATTCGGCGCTGAGAAGGCTTAAGGCCATCTTGCAAATAAGGAATCGCTCGGTCCATCAAAGTATAGATTTGATAGGTTCTGTACTCTTCTTTTACAAGATCTTGCAAAGGAACAGCGGCCATGGAGTGAAGGGACTGATTCTCTTTCATAAATTTTTACGCTCTGGCATCTCGGGCAGCTTTTTTCTTATCAGCTTTTACCCCGGCAATAATATTGGTTAAATCAACATCAATTTCTTCAGAATCAATCAAAAGATCTTTTCTGAGCTGAGATTCCTTACCAAAGCAAGTCTCCAGCATATCCTGAGATTTTTTTAAATCCTTAGTTGAAATCTTTGTGAATTCTTTACGGTTTAATACATGTTTAAAGGCTTCAGGACTCATCTCTCCTAGACCCTTATTCCTCATGATTTCTTTGATCTTTACGTCTTTGCGAGATTTAAGTTTTTCCAGTTCATTTTGGGATTCGCAGTAGATGGTTCCCTTGTCTGTAATGACTTCGAAAAGAGGGGCCTTAGCGATTTGGATCATTCCTTGCTCAAACATCTCAGGCCAAAAGGTGAAGAAAAAGTTAGTGAGAAGAGTATTAATGTGTCCGCCATCCACATCTGAATCCGCTAAGAAAACTATTTTAGAAAAACGAAGGTCGTGGGTCTTTGGTTCAACTTTCTGTCCGATGGCCAGCCCAATTGAGCTCATGATGTCGGCAAACTCCTGGTTTTCAAGCACTTCTTTAATAGAAGCTTGAGATACGTTCATAGGTTTCCCTTTTAGAGAAATCCCACCTTGATAGAGTTTATCACGGGCCGAACGAAGACCACCGATGGCCGAATCACCTTCGCAGATGAAAAGCGAGCATTTACTGCGATCTTTTCTCTCATTGGCATCAAGGAGTTTTTCAACTCTCTGCTTTTTGCCTTTCTTAGCAAGTTTTGAAGCATCTTTAAGATCCATCAAACGCTGGCGAGATTTTGCTCTCTCCATAATATGCTCAAGAAGCTCAGGATTTTTGCGGATAAATTTAGGAATTGAATCGGCCATAAAAGTATCAATGGCCTTCTCAAGAAGAGTATCACGCACAAGTTTGCGCTTAGTTTGTGACTCAAACCGAGGATTAGGCATCACAATACCAATGACAAAAGTCATCCCTGCTAAAACATCGTTATCTACCAGTGTGAGTTTGTCTTTTTTGGCTGTTCTTTCAAGCTTTTCTTTAATGGCATTGATGTACACGCGCTTAATTTTATCGTGATGAAATCCACCGTCATAAGTAGGAGTCGAATTGACAAAAGAGATGATTCTTTCTTTATCATCTGAGCGGTTATCAAAGGTTGTAGACACGTGAATGTCGTACTTGGCCTTAACTTTTGCACCCTTGATGTTGGTGGTTTCATAGTCAAAAGTCTCTGCACCTAATTGCTGGGCCGTTTTGGGATCAATTCGAGTCGCTAACTCAAAAAGACCTTTTTTATACATGTATACTTCTTCATTGAAATAGAAGGTAAGTCCGGGATTATTGTAGGCCAAATCAATGATGCGCTTACGCAGAAGTTCTTTGTCTACCACTTGGTTTTTGTAAACTTCTTTGGCGAGAGTCAATTCCACTCTTACACCTGATGGACCCTTGAAAGATTTCTCAGGAGTTTTCTTTATTTTCAAAGCACCGTCTAAAAATTCGTATGTTTGCTCTTTTTTAGAATTGTAATGCTTAATGGTGGCCTTGAAAATATCACTTGTTAAACAAGTGGCCGAAGCACCGAGACCGTTTTGTCCAAGAGTTCTATAGAGAAAGCCCTTTTCATCGACTTCTTCATCTTTGAATTTTGATCCGGTTCTGAATTCTGTATAAACATCTTTGATTTTTGCGAGAGGAAAACCAATTCCGTTATCTTGAACTGTCACAGACTTACCATCTGGAGAGAGGTTGACATGAATTTCTGTTACGTGACCGCGGTAAAATTCATCGATACTGTTATCCAGAATCTCTTCAATGGCCTTGGATTTTGCTTGGTGAAAGTTAACAGTTTTGAATTCGAGAGAATCCTTTGTATAAACATAGGTATCGAGCTGCTCAATATCATTACTTCCGAACACTAAGGTGACGCGGTTACGACAATGCCAACGCTGATCTTTAGATTCAATCAGGGCTTCCTTGACCTTTGTGCCACGACGCTTCACTTCCTCTACGGCCATGGTTTTTGCTCCTTTAAAGTTGCTTGCAAGAAAATCAATAGGATAAGATTAAGATCATCCAGAACAATAGGTCAACCAATGAGATGCCAATTTTTTTTCGCAAACACGAGTCGAATTGTCGGACAATTTCCATGACGAATGACAGCAATCTTATTTCTTTGGAGCTTAAACCTTTTTATGCGGCTTCTGAAGAGCAAATGTTTTTTTTCTTCAAAGTGATAGTCATTTCCACAGGTCATGAGACCATTCCGAGCAGAAAGCTCCATGATTAAACTCAATAAAATTTCTTATCGACCGGAGCTTGATGGGCTTCGTGGGCTACTTGTTCTTCTTATTCTGATGAGTCATGCCGCATGCAAGTTTGTACCTGGAGCATTTATAGCAGTGGATTTCTTTTTTGTATTATCTGGTTTCCTAATGACTCAAATCATTCTAAAGGCAAACCAAGAGCACAGTTTTTCTTTTTCTGATTACTTAACCCGTCGGGTACGCAGACTTTTTCCGGCCCTATATGTATCGCTGTTTTTGGGCATTTTACCGGGCTTTTGCCTGTTGGCACCTGGAAGCTTGGTCTCAAGTGCTAAGTCTATGCTCTTAAATGTTGTACCACTTTCAAATTTGTATTTTTCTACTTATTCTCACCGATATGAACTGATAGAACAAAATATCTTTCTCCCCACCTGGACGCTTAGTCTTGAAATGCAGTTTTACATTGTTTTACCTTTCTTAGTTTTTCTGTGCCTAAGATTCAAATCCAAATCTCTTTATCAACCTCTGGTCGCTTTGGGTTTGTTGAGTTTAGTTTTAAGTCAGTGGATGATTGATCAAAATCGTGCAGTAGCGTTTTTTCTTCTTCCCTTCAGGCTCTTTGAATTCATTCTAGGAAGCCTTATTCTTTCTTTGCCTAAGCCTAAGATTTTTTCAAAGATTTACTACGAAGGGCTCACTGTGATGGGACTATCAGGCCTGGGCTTGACCGTATTCACTTACTTTGAGGGCATGCCCTACCCAGGAGTGCGGGCACTCATTCCAAGTCTAAGTGCAGTTGCTCTGATTTATGGAATTGAACACAGTTCATTAAAAAAAATATTTACCTTCAAGCCTCTCTACCATTTAGGAATTATTTCTTACAGTGTTTATATCATCCATGGGCCACTGATGATTTACTATCACACTTGGCGAGTCGAGGATATTTCAGCTCCAGAAAAGTTTTTTTTAGTAATCCTCTCCATTGGACTTGGGCAATTGTTATGGAGATTTGTAGAAACTCCTTTCAGAATCGATGGAGATGAACAAAAAAATAATATGAAATTTTTTAAAGGACTAAGTATTGTGGCCCTAATACTTGTGCTTATGAGTGGTTCAATAATTTACTTTGAAGGTTGGCCCGGGCGTTTTTCAAGGAATCTAGTAGTAAGTATCAAAGAAAATCTTCTTAACAGGCGCAGATACTGGGATGTTTTTTTCAAACATAGAGAAAAGTATCTTTCAGGAGCTCTTGGGGCAAAATATATTGCGATTATTGGGAATCTTCATGCCATTGACTTGATCCATATGCTCAGAGAATCGGGCTCCGAACTTAACTTGACTCTTATCGAAACAACCAAAGAATGTTCTTTTATTTATCATTTGAAAAGTAATGCCACTGATGACTGCAAAAAAAGAATTGATCTTCTCGACTACGGCAAAGATAGAGAGTCACTTGGGGGAATATATCTCTCTGAATTTTGGAAGCCAGAACTAAAAGATCATTTAGATGAAACCCTCTTAAAGCTGCAACAATTTCATGTGCCTATTACCATCTTTGGTCCGCGGGCGTTTTTCCAGCGAGGAGGTGTGCCTTTTATCATCAATAACCATCTCCACCAATCTGATCTTAATCAATTGGGATATCGCTATTTAAATAAGGACTATATCGAACTCAACAGCCGTCTCGCTCAAAAATACAATCATCCAGATTACCGATCTAAAAATATCTTCTATGTAGATATGCTATCTTTGCAGTGTGGGCAGAAGATGAAGGCCTGTGATATTATCTCTACAGAAACGATGGCCCCTCTATACTTTGACTTTACTCATCTGACTCTTGAAGGTGCTCGTCATTTTGGAACGAAATTAAAAACGAACTATCCGGAACTTTTATGAAAGCCTTGTTGATCTCAATCATTATCCTTTTTTCCACTTTTGCATCAGCCCAGCTTAAGATGGCCCTTCCCACTTCATTTGGAATTCCCATCAAAGAAGAGCTCAAAACCTTCTTTCCTGTATCTTCGGGTCAATTAGAAGACATGCTTAAAGGGGATGTCATCTCTGAGGGAGATGTGGTGAGTCCTTCTGAAAAAGAGCAGAAAATGATGCTTTTTGTTTCAGGAGTACATCCACGCAACTGCACTCGGGCCATGCGAAAACTCTCCCTGTATGAAAACTATAATCAGTATATGGATTTTGTAAAAGAGAGCTCTTATGACGATAAAACAGAAAGAATTCGTCTAGTCATTAACCACACTCTTCTGCCGTTTCCAATGGTCGTCGGTTTTAAAATTCCCCGGATAAAAAAAGAAGGGCATTACCCCTTTCTATTTGAAAATGGGTTTCTCAAAGATCTCAAAGGTACTGTGATCGTCAAAGAAGTTGGGAAGTTTTGCTTATTGGGCTTAAAAACCGATTGGCGGGGTCCAGAATCTAAAATTCCCAATGTGATCTTTGAAACTTTCGTGCAAACCGTGGGAAAATTAGGACTTGAACACCTGATTCGCGTCTCGATGTTTTAATTATCTTTTCAAATCACCACTCCCCCATTATCTTCAGTGCCGATGCAAGTATTAAGAATTAAAGCAATGGACACCCATCCTATAAGGCATAAGATTCTGCGCCCTAACGGAACGCTGGATGATTGTGTTTTCCAAGGTGATAATGATGAGCTGACTTTCCACTTGGGCGCCTTTGTGGATAAGAAATTAGTTAGCGTGGCTTCATTTTATTTTGAAAATAGCTCTAATTTTGATGATGCTTATCAGTATCGCCTTCGCGGCATGGCAACTTTGCCGGAATATCACGGTCAGGGATTATCTTCGTCTCTACTTCGCACAGCTTTTCCTGTGATTAAGCAAAACCAGTGTACACTATTATGGTGTAATGCTCGAGAAAAGGCGATTGGCTTCTATGAGAAGGTTGGCTTCAAGGCCGTCGGAGAACTCTTTCCCATCCCTCACATCGGAAAACACATTTTAATGTCTATCAAAATCGATTAACCGCGAGGCCCTTTTGTTTCTTCATCACGATATTTTCCGCAAAGAACTGGCCCAAACTCTCTCTTCAGGAATTGAAAAAGCCTTCAATGTGAATTTTCCTTGGGAAAAAAGTTACTCTCTACTAGGTGCCACTCCTAATAAAGCTGCAGGGGATTTGGCCTTCCCACTTTTTTTGATAGCTAAAGAGGCCAAAACAAACCCAGCGCAGGCAGCCAAAACTCTCGAAGAAAACATGGGCACTCTGCCTACTTTTGTTAAACGGATCCAAAGTGCTGGGCCCTATCTCAATTTCTTTTATGACTTCAATGTCATCGCCAATAAACTTATACCAACTCAAGTTAGTGGCGAATTCTTTAAGCAAAAGCTCACTGAAAATACTCCTAAAACGATGATTGAGTATTCTCAACCAAACACCCATAAAGAAATGCATGTGGGACACATGAGAAATCTCTGCTTAGGAGATGCTCTCATTCGCATGCACCGGTATGCCGGTTTTGATATCGTGGCTTCGACTTTCCCTGGTGATGTGGGGACTCATGTGGCCAAGTGTTTATGGTATTTAAAATTTCATTATCAAGGATCAGAGCCTCAGACACGCAGAGGTGCTTGGCTGGGGAGCATGTATTCCACGGCCCATAATAAATTAGAAGCAGAACGTGGAACTGCTACTGAAGAAACAAATCGCGAACAGTTAACAATGATCCTTAAGCAACTGGAACAAAAAACTGGTGAGTTTTATGATCTCTGGAAGAAAACTCGTGAGTGGTCAATTGAGCTCATGAATGAAGTTTACACCTGGGCCCAAGTCAAATTTGACGTGTGGTACTGGGAATCTGAAGTGGATTCAGATTCAGTCAAACTTGTAAAAGAGTATCAGCAGAAGGGTCTTTTTGTAGAAGACGCAGGAGCTGTGGGAATTAACTTAGATGAGTTTAAACTTGGTTTTTGCATGCTGCTTAAAACCGATGGCAATGGTCTTTATGCAACCAAAGATATTGAGCTGGCCCGACGTAAATTCCAAGATTATAAAATTGAAAAAAATATTTATGTGGTGGATAAGCGCCAAGAGCATCACTTTAAGCAAGTCTTTAAGGTTTTAGATCTTATGGGGTTTGAAAACGCTAAAAAGTGCTATCACCTCCAGTATGATTTTGTTGAGCTTCCCGATGGGGCCATGAGTTCTCGAAAAGGAAATATTATCCCATTGCAGGATCTTATTGTGAAAATGGTGGCCATGATTAAAGAGCAGTATTTAGGCCGCTACAAAGACGAGTGGACTGCTGAACAAGTGGAATCTACCGCCCAAACCGTTGCACGCGGGGCCATTAAATACGGCATGACCCGCATTGATACAGGAAAAAAAATTGTCTTTGATATGAACGAATGGCTAAAACTTGATGGTGAGTCTGGTCCTTATGCTCAGTATGCTCACGCACGGATTCATTCGATGATTCAAAAACTAGGGAAAGTAAACTCCACTGGACTTATCATTGAAGCAGCTCAAGAAGAAGACTTAGTAGCGCAGTTGATGAATTTCCACCATGTTGTTAAGGATGCAACTGAACAATACAAACCTTCTCTTTTAACGGCCTATATTTATGATCTGGCCCGCGCCTTCAATAGTTTCTATGCAGAATGCCCTGTGGGATCAGTGGAAGAGCCCCTTCGATCTTCGAGACTCAATCTTTCTCAAGCAACTGCCAATACCCTCAAGCAGGCACTGGCCCTTTTAGGGATTGAGGCTCCGGCGAAAATGTAACCTGAATATTTTTTGCATCTCCTGGCCTTTGCCCTTATGATTAATTCATGCTTTTGAAAATAAAGATGATCACCGGCGAATACATGGAGTTTCAGGTTACTGAGCAATCCATCGTCGTAGGCCGATCAAGTAAATGTCAGGTGGTCATTCCTTTCGAAGGTGTATCTCGTCAGCATTGTCTGATTGAATTTGTCGATGGACAGCTTTTTATTACGGATCTGGCCAGTACCAATGGAGTCATCGTCAATGGAGAGAAAATTCCTCCCTCTGAGAGATTTCCCTACCAGACTTACTTCCCGCTTTCTTTTGGTTCTATTCAAAACCTCAGCATCGATTTAGATCCCGCTGCCAGTAAAGAATCTTTTATCCCCATCATCAAACTTGATCCGACAAATGTGGAACTTCAAACGTCCACTCGAAAAATGCCAGAAAAAAATTCGGTAAAAAGAAAACCTCTTGCTGCAGCTGCGACCAAACCAGATGCAAAGGCCCAGAGCCGTGCCATTATGAATATCTTGGTAATTTTAATGTTTGGGGCCCTAGTTTACTGGTATTTGCAGAATAAAAAAGCATCGGCCCCTGAAGAAGCTCAGCCTACCTTTGCTCCGGGTAAGACCAAATCAAAAGAAAGTGATTATTTTTGAGAGATATCTCTTCCCTTCCATTTGTCATTTAAGCAAGCTCTTGCTCCATAGTTTTGTCCCACCATATACAGCTGTCTTTGGAAGCAAGATTTTTTATTATTGTTGATAGGCCCAATGGGTGCACATGAGAGATGAATTTTCTCAATCTCAAGTTCCGCTTTTCTCTTTTCTTGGCATTCAATAAAATATTTCTCGTTCACACAGGTCCAATGCTTCTCCGTACAGTCATATATCAGAAACATTCCTGCCGTATAATTGGGAGCAATTTCATCTTTGAGTCGGTCATAGCCATTAAGATTTTTTTCTAGAATTTCTGCTTGGAGAAATTACATACTCAGGAGAATAAAAATCATTGTTTTTAGTAACATAGTAATGAGCTCATCGGCGCAAAAGTCCCTAAAGATTAAGGGGGTTAATAAATAGGTGCAATTTCGCCTTACATACGCTAGGATTCTCACCTATAGAACAAATAGGGCATAAATTAGCGTATTTATATGATCAAAATTAATCGAAAAGTTGAGTACGCTCTCATGGTACTTAAATCCATGAAAGATAAAGATTCTGGCGGTGGTCTGACCACTGCACGGGAAGTTTGCGACAATTTCAACACGCCTTTTGATACGACTGCCAAGGTTATGCAGCTGATGAATACAGCTGGAATTCTTCACTCCCACAAGGGTGTTAAGGGTGGTTATACCTTGGCCCGAGATCTTAATTTTGTGAGCTACATGGAGCTGGCCCAATTAATTGAAGGTAAAAGCTTTATGATGGATTGTCATGAAGGCCCATGTGATCTCATGCACAGCTGTAATATTTCTCAACCCATAAAGCGACTTAATGATTACCTCATCAATATTTTCAATTCAC
>CAMDDI010000096.1 GCA_945890905.1 Bacteriovorax stolpii | reverse complement strand
CTTGATTATATTCAGGCCGCCCGATACGATCAGATGATTCATCACTACAAGGTGAGCATGGATGAATTTATGGGGATGGGTTTTGGTTGGGTGGTTAAGAAGGCCACCATTAATTATAAGCGCTCCCTGGTGATGGGCGATATCATGATTGTTCATACCCAGGTTCTTCAGATTGATGGAACTGATGCCATCATCGATTATGAAATTATCAATAAGAAAACAACTAAGGTCTGCTGTGATGGTCAAATGATCTACACTATGATCAATCTCAATTCCGGCAGGGCAGAAAAAATACCCGACGATATCCGGGAAAAGTATCTAATCTAATGTTTTTCTGGAAACAGTTTCCACAGGGCCCTTGCGTTCCTAATTGCAGCTGCGAATTTATGCAGCAGTCAGCTTTTATTCTTCAGCCATATGCTTTCTGGAGTTCTCTGGCCTATGTGCTAGGGAGTATCTTTCTTTACCTTCAGATAAAAAATCGCACTTTTGATTTTAAGCTTTGGACTGCACTTAATATTCTTTTGGCCTTTGCCAGTCTTTTCACTCACGCTAGTTTCACTAAGCTAGCCCTTGCGATGGATTTTGCGGGAATTGTGGCCGTGATCAGCTTCTTTTCCATGATGAGCTTAACCGTGAAGCTTAAGCGCTCAAATTTCTCCTCCTCACTGATATTTTTTGGATATTATTTGTTTTTATGCCTGGCCTTCTATTCCATGTCTAAATGGGCCCGTATAGGCCTTTGTGTTGTGATTTTCTGGTTATCCGTAGGAGATATGGTTCGAACCATGGGGTGGGGTTTTCTTAAGGCCCGAATGTTTATCTATTCAGTGTTAGTGATATGGATCTCCTTTGGATTCTTTTTATTAGATGAGTTGAGAGTTCTTTGCGACCCTCACGGGCCCATACAGGGTCATACCGTCTGGCATTTCGGGACAGCTTTTGGAATTTATCTTTATGGGAAGTGGCGGTTTCAAACTGCAAGACTTGGGTAGGTTAGCAAAGTCCTATCTACATGAAGCTCCGGCCAGTAGCATTTCAGGTCGCACTCCTGCGGCTGCGGGAAATTAAATTCAAGATGAAGGCATCCTGAATTTCTGGAATGTAGGTTTTGGAATTGAGAGCTATCAGGGCCTGTCGCTCTTGCGAGTCTGAAGTTATCTTTTGGGCCCAATTCACAAAATATTTTACACCCTCTGCATGATGAAAAACTAGAGCGGCTTTGAGGCACTTAAAAAGATGGACCGCATAGGCGTTCATGTCACTGATGAGATAATCCAGTTCTGAAGAAAACTTAGATACTTTAAGGTGTTCATCAAAATCTCCATCCTTCATACAAGCATCAATAAACCAATAAAAGTCCAACTGTCCTTCAAAGCATTCTGGGTGAAAGTAGAAGTGATCAGCGTGGATCAGATCATGCATGGTAAAACTCAAAGGGTCCCGTTCACCTAGAACATAGGAATTAGTTTTCTCGATGTTCGTCAAAACTGTGACACATCTGCGGGCCATCTTTTGCTGGGCCAAAACTTCCAAGGATGAAGGAATTCGAAACATAAGTTCCAAACCGTAGGATCCATTAGACCAATTCAAAAGTGATCGGCTAACGGTTTCTGGAGTGGATTTTAGAGCGAAGTGATTTAGAAGTTCTCCTAAATTATGAATCCCTTCCAGTCTTTTTTGAATATTGGGCTGCCAAACAATATGGAGATCACTGAGAGAGTAATTCATTTTATGATGAATATTCATACAAGGTCTTTTAGAGCCCAGCCATAATTTGGGGTAGCGATGAATCAGGATAAAAAGAAGATAGATGGTAGTGAGTTCAGAATGGCTTAGTCTATTTTTGTGAAACAGGTCAAGCACCGGTGCCATTTTGGCCTCAATTAAGGGTGCTTCAATAAGTAGTTCTTTCTCAGTGGCAAGTTTCTTCTTAAAACGGCCTGCTCTTGAGGAAGATTTGATTTGTGAAAGTGAACTCATCTTGTACAATGTTTGTAACAGGACTTGTTAAATGTGACAAGGTTCCCAAAGATTCTCTAAGGAGTGGAGCATGAATTGGTTGAGTCTAGATAATGTTTTCAAAACAGCTGGTCGCAAAACTGATACGAAAGTTCGTTTTAACGATTGGTCTCATCAGATTAAATTTTTCACCATTAAGGGTGAGTCTGAAGATGGGAAGAGATTTGTGGGGATCTTGGACTCAGGAGAAAAGATGTCTTTCTCTAAAAAATCTCGTGGCTGGTCGCTATATTATCCGGAATCAGAAATTCAGGCCCGGGCGATTTAAACTAAGTAATATTTAAAATCCGAATGATGATTTAACATCATTCGGATTCGTATAAACTAATTTACTAATGCAGATGATGAATTTCTAGGTTCTGAACTTGAACTCGGCAAGTTTTTGCTTTGATCGCTTGATACATTAATACAAGATTCTGATCCATTCTCGCCGATTCTTTCTCTTGAAGGATTTTCTCTAACAGCTTGTAATAAATTTGTTTGTATTAGTTGGAAAGATTCAATCAGCTTCTGTTTTATCTCAGGAACTGTTTTGGTAGGATCTGTATAAGCGGCTTCAAAGCCACCCGATCGACATCCTACCTCAAGCCTGCGAAGTGCTGAGCCAAATTCACGTTGCTCATCAGGTATTCTAGAACTTGTTTGAATATAATAGCGTTCTACTTCTACATTTTGATTATGCATAATTCCTAACTGATAACATAGGTCGCGCTCATCCATATTGTTATTGCGGTATTGTATTAAACTCATTGGCCCTACAAGGTTATCTATTATATTAGCAACTTTATTAGGATTAAAATCTGCGCCAAAAGAGAGTGAACTCATCATGATTCCGATGGCAAAAGTTGCAAATTTCATAAATTCTCCTGTGATGGTTTTGTTGAATAAAATTGCAAGCTTAATGCCAATAATGGGCGAGGCAAGTTCAGGATTTTAGGTAGGAGTAGGAGTAGGAGTAGGAGTAGGAGTAGGCATATGTATAAATTTTCAACATTTAGGTCTTTTTACGAATGTATGTAACTACCACTCGATTCTGTCCTCCCTTAATTACCACTCGATTTTGACCTATTAAACTGTCCTCGATTTAATCAATGGAAACAACTTTCATTAGGTTAGCGAGGTTAAAGGATGGTTACATTGAGTGCTAGAGAACAGCTTAAACTTGAAATCCTCGTCAAGGTCATGGCAGGAATTATGACCTCTAAAACAGGTGCCATGCTTCTAGAGGTCGATCCCAGGACTTTTAGAAGATACCTTAAGGCGTATCGTGAAAAAGATGTAATGAGCATCAAGCATGGAAACACTCAGCACAGACCTCATAATAAAACTAACGATCAGATAAAATCTCATGTGATTGATCTCGTTAAAGAAAAATACTTCGACTTTAATATTCTACATCTTCAAGAAAAACTTCGAGAAGAAGGTCTCAAAATCAATCGTGAAACTCTCAGGAAATGGTGCCATGAGATTGGAATGGTGAAGAGATCTAAGAGGCGCAGATCTCATCCTCGCTATCACAGGGACCGGATGTCTCAAGCAGGTATGATGGTTCAGTTTGATGGAAGTCATCATCGTTGGTTTGACGGTCGCGAAACCTGTTTACTGGCCGCCATTGATGACGCCACAAACGAAGTTTATGCTAAGTTTTTCGAGGGAGAAACTAGCCTCGCGTGCTTAGAAATACTTGGAGAGATGGTCAGAGAAAAAGGCTGTTTTCGAACTCTTTATGTAGATAAGGCAGGAGTCTATGGAGGAATAAAAAGAGAAGGATTCTCCCAAGTTCAAAGAGCTCTTGGAGAAATTGATACTCATACATTGTTTGCTCACTCGCCTCAGGCAAAAGGTCGAATTGAAAGGCTCTTTAACACTCTTCAAGACCGACTTATTCCCGAGATGAGAATCAATAAGATTCGAACAATGTCACAAGCAAACGATTATCTCCAGAATGTATATCTTCCATCTCACAATGCTCGTTTTATGGTGATCCCAAGAAATCTTCAATCTCTCTACAGGCCAGTGCACCCTTCGTGGAATCTGGAAGGTATTTTTTGTATTAAAGAATACAGGGTTATAGGTAATGACCACACGATAAATTTAGAAGGAGAGAAATATAAGATAGCAGACCAACTGAAATACTCAATATCAAATCAGAGGCTAGAAATAAGAAGATACAAAGAGGGTCCGTGGAAATGCTTTTTTGCTGGCAAAGAAATTAGCATGGTGAAAATAGAGAAGATTAAGAAATTAGCAGCTTAAGCCGACCAGAGGACAAAATCCCCTGGTAATTAGCAGGTCAATTTGGGGTGGTAATCACATCTTTTTACGAATGTATAGGACCTTATCCACTTCAGCGATAAGCTTACCAGTCTCATCTTTAATTTCGACTTTGAAGACCTTATCCATTTTGACTGTTTTTTCTAAGGTGACCTTTATTTCATCTATCACTTCTTGAGTCAGCACAAACTCTGCTTTCACTTTGCCTAGACCTGGTTTCTTAAATTGAATGCTGGCGGCCTTATCCCACACAATATATTCAGGACCTAAATTCTTAATGAGCATCAGCATGTACCAGGGATCAGTCATTGAATAGAGTGACCCGCCGAATTGGGTGCCCATATAGTTTTTATTATAGAAGGTCAGATCCATCTCCACCGTGCACGAGCGGAAATCCTTGGTCATATTTTTCATCTTCACTCCGGCCCCTAAGAACGGGCCATAGAAGTTAATGATCTTCTCTAGAAACTGCTGACGAAGTTTTGAAGTGTAGCCCATGGTTATGCCTTTTTCATCTGATCATCTCGCAGAATTGTCACATGAGATTCTGCGTGAGCAAGGAGTTCTCCTTCAGGAGAGCGGGCCTCTGCTCGCATAAAAATAAATGTTTTTGTTTGCTCAAGTATGGTGGCCTCTAAGATACAGTGGGCCATTTTTTCAGTGAAAGCTTTTAGAAAGGTGGTGTTTAAACTTAAAGTTAGACATGGGCGTCCTGCGCTCACATACGATAGAGGTCCAAAGACATCATCCATACCTGCCGCCAGAAATCCACCTTGAAAAGTTCCTACTGGATTAGTGAAGCGCTTCTGAAAGGGGAGGCGGGCCACCATCTTGTTACCAGGAATCACTTCCAAATAGTGAAGATCTAACTCCATCATGGATGCCGGTGGAAGATTCACGTTCATGCCGGCCTGTGCAATTTGTTCTCTAAAAACTTTTAAGTTTGTCATCCACTCTTCATGCACACTCATAGCTATCCCTTGATACTTTTTAAATAAGATTTCAAATTGCTCTTTACCATTTCAGACTTTTCAGTAATGCGGGCCAGTTGAATACTTCCTTGCATCAGGGCCATGGTGCCCATGACAGCTTCGCTTAAGGTAATTTTGAGCTTGGAAGTTTTTTGAATGCTTTTAAATAATTTAGTCAGCCATTCTTTTTGCAGCTCATGGAGTTTTTTAATTTCAACCTGGAGGAGTGGGTCAACTAAATGCCACTCAAGACTTAATGCACCTACAGGGCATACACGCTGCTTATGGCAGATCCAGCGAGTCACCTCCTGGGCGTAAAGTATGATCTGTTTTTCGGATTCATAATCTTTATTCTTTTCGGTCCATGAAATAAATGATGTCTGATAAAAACGGTAAAGCTCTATAGCTAAGGCAAGCTTTGAAGGGTAGTGATGATATAAACTAGCTTTCTTGATGTTGAGTTCGGTCGCTAATTCCTGAAGGCTGAAGCCGTGTAACCCCTTGGAGAGTAGCATACGGCTGGCCTCATGGAGAATTTCTGACTTGGTGGTGGTAGACATTTTTATTAATTCCCTTCATACTATTGTAACCTACCGACCGGTCGGTTGTCAAAAAGGAAGTCTATGAGCTATTCACGTAAAGTTGCTATTATCAGTGGATCACGAACACCCTTTGTGAAGTCCATGTCAAATTACCAGGGTGCCTCAAACCAAGATCTTTTGAGTACGGCCTTTAATGATTTAGTGAAAAAAAATAATCTTAAAGGAAAACTTTTAGGAGATGTGATCGCAGGAACTGTGATGAATCATCCCTTTGATTGGAATTTATCCCGGGAAGTGGTTTTGGGTTCAGAGCTCTCTGCAGAAACTCCAGGACTCAATATTCAGCGCGCTTGTGGGACTGGTCTTGAAGCGGCAAACTTAGTGGCACTTAAAATCGCTGCCGGGCAGATGGAGTCGGGGGTTGCAGGAGGCAGTGATACAAATTCTGATATCCCTTTGATTGGTCAGAGAAAACTTACTCATTGGCTCATTAAACTTCAGAACGCTAAATCTTTTGGTGAAAAACTAGCAGTGCTTGCGAAATTTAACCCAGGCCTACTTAAGCCACAAATACCTGCTGTGAAAGAGCCTCGCACGGGCCTATCTATGGGGGAGCATACGGAGCTGATGGTTAAGGAATGGAAGATTACCCGTGAAGCACAAGATGAACTAGCTTTTCATTCTCATCAAAATGCGGCCAAGGCCTATGAAGAGGGCTTCTACGATGACCTTGTCACAGAATTTAAAGGTTTAAAAAAAGATACTATCACCCGCAAAGAAACAACATTGGAAAAACTCGCTAAGCTTCGTCCAGCTTTTGATACCTCTGGATCTGGAACTCTGACTGCAGGAAATTCTACTCCGCTTACTGATGGAGCTTCTGTAGTGCTTTTAGGATCTGAAGATTGGGCCAAGAAAAATAATCTTGAACCATTGGCCTATTTCATTGATAGCGAAGTGGCAGCCGTAGATTTTGTCCACGGGGCCGGTCTGCTCATGGCACCTACGGTTGCCGTCTCACGCTTACTTGAACGCAATAATTTAACTCTTCAGGATTTTGATTTCTACGAAATCCATGAAGCCTTCGCTGGCCAGGTTCTTTGTACTCTTAAAGCTTGGGAGGATCCCGCTTATTGTAAGAAAACTCTCGGTCGGGACCAAGTGATGGGTTCCATTGACCGCAGCAAACTTAATGTGAAAGGTAGTTCACTGGCCTTAGGTCATCCCTTCGCGGCTACCGGGGGACGGATTGTGGCCCAGGCCGCGAAGATTTTAAAACAGAGAGGTTCAGGCCGCGTACTCATTAGCATCTGTACTGCTGGAGGAATGGGTGTGGCAGCGATTGTTGAGAGATAGGAGCAAACTATGCACATGCTACTTCGGACCCTCTGGGTTTTCTTATTTCGAAAAAACTTGAATCCTTCTGGATTCAATGAAAAAACCACATACAGCATGAGGGTCTTACCTATTGACTTAGATATACTCATGCATGTGAATAACGGCATGTACTTTTCTTTCATGGATTTTGGTCGCTGGAATATGATCTTTCGCAATGGAGTTTACAATCTTTCAAAAAAGAAAGGTTGGTACTCAGTTGTTGCGGGAGAAACCATCAAATTCAAAAAGTCTCTTAAACTGTGGGATAAATTTACCATTGAAACTCAAGTGGTGGGCCATGATGAGAAATATTTCTTTATCAATCAAAAGATAGTGAAAGATGGAGAAGTGATGTCCTATGGTTTGGTGAAAGTGCGCTTTCTTAAATACAAAGGTGGCACTGTGAATACTCAGGAAGTGATGAATGAGTTTAAAGATTCCATTCAGTCTGCTCCGATTTTATCTGGAGAGTGGTTAGAGTTTGAGACCAGATATTTGGTCTAGTTCGCGAGAGTAGACAATAAAACTATTTAGTAATTTTAAAAAACTAGATGAAAAATTTTCTGGCACTGCTGTAGGTATTAGTATGGGCCGCTACCGTTAGCTCAATTGGTTTAGCATAACCACCACCAAGTGCCATGACCATGGGAAGATTTAAACTTTTTTGAAAATCAAAAACCATCTCATCTCGTTTCATAACTCCTTCAAAACTCAGATCAAAAGTTCCAAGTGAATCTTCCCTAAGAACATCCACACCTGCCTGATAAAAGATGATATCAAAATTCTCTGAGCGGATTTGTGAGAGAGCATCTGCAAGTGCTGAGAGATAAGTTTTATCACCAGTTTTTTCTGGAAGGCCCACATCTAAGTGAGAAGGGACTTTACGGAAAGGGTAATTTTTTTCTCCGTGAAGACTTAGGATAAAGACGTCACTTCTTGATCCTAAGATGGAACTATTACCATTACCTTGATGAACATCTAAATCAATGATGAGAATCTTTTTCACTCTTTGGGCCCCAAGAAGTTTGAGGGCGCTGATAGCAAAGTCATTAAAGACACAATATCCCTCACCGCGACCTGCGTGGGCGTGATGAGTTCCTCCGGATAAGGTCGCAGAGAAGCCATCTTCAAGGGCAGAGTCAGTGGCCGCAAGAAAGCCTCCCACAGCACCCATGGAGCGCCGAAAAAGTTGTTCACTCCAAGTAAGCCCTATAGGGCGCAGCTCTTTTTCTGACAGAGTTCCATTCTTGAGACCATAAAAATATTCATGGGTGTGGGCCAAAAGAATATCGGAGTCCATGGCTTCAGGGGCGGGATGCAACTGAGCTGGGAGAAGAATTTGACTCTTTAAAAGGGATTCCCGTACCAGTCGGTATTTTTCCATGGGGAAGCGATGGCCGGGAGGGAGCGGGACTTCGTAATGATCAGTGTAGTAGAAGGAGAGCTCGTCCCATCTTTTCATTTGATTATCTTAGTCGAGAGGATGCAGATTTCACATCAACTTATTTAAACAGATAATGACCCTTACCCCGCTCGTTGTGTAGCAGGTTGTCGTTAATCAAAAAATAATCATGCTGGGAAGGTGGCCTCCACCTTCCAGGTTTTGATATAGTAAGACATGCGCATTATTCAGGTTAAATATCCCACTCAAATTCAGCAGCGAAAACTTGGAGACAAGGTTTTTGTTATGGAAGCTATTCGTGATTTAGACGAGGCCATCGATTTGGTTTGCGAAGCTTTAAGTGACGAAGAAAAAAAAGATCCTTTTGCCGAAGATCTTTGTCCTTACTTTGGTATTTTGTGGCCCTCTTCAGAGGCCTTATCTCAATATCTTTATGAGCATCCAGAAATTGTTAAAGATCAAAAAATCTTGGAGCTGGGCTCAGGGCTGGGTTATCCCTCTCTGGTGGCCTCACATCTTGGAGGCGAGGTTTTGGCCACGGACTTTCATCCTGATGTAGAGGAATATTTTCTGCGCAATTGCAGACATTCTTCTGTTGAATGTAAGTACGAGCGACTTAATTGGCGAGAATCAAAAACTGACTTAGGGCCATTTGATTTGGTGATGGGGTCAGATGTCTTATACGAGAGTAAGCATCCTCGGGAAGTGGCCCAAGGGTTGATTAGATTTTTAAAACCAAAGGGGAGAATTATTCTTTCAGATCCAGGACGAGCTTATCTTCAACCATTTATTCACGCGATGAATGCCGAGGGCTTCAAAGAGAGCTTTGATTCTTATGGAATTGGTGACAAGGATATCTTTATTTTTGTATTTACGAGGATCTAATGAATGTACTGAGTGACATAATAGAGACTGAAGGCCATGGCCATAACGGTGAATTTCAAGATCATCTCTCCTCCTAAGAAAGTATCATGTACTTATCCACCATCATACAGACTTTAAGCAGAGGATCAATTAGAAAAACAGACCCGACTGTTTTGGTCGGGTCTGCTAAATTTGAGAATCTATTTGTACTTAACTCCACAACCGTAAGACTTAGTCGCTGGCTGAGAAACTTTTTTTCCGGCCATGAGCTCATCTAGAGAAGAGGCCACATAATTTTTGGCCGTCTTCACTGAATCTTTGTTGGCATCAGCAATAGAATCAATGGCCCCCTGATAAACCAGAGTGCCGGCCTTATCCACGATATACATGTGTGGAGTTGTCTTGGCCTCGTACATGCGTCCCACATCTCCAGTTGGATCTAGAAGAACATTAGTGGCCACAGAGAAGTTTTCTTTTTTCTCTTTGAGAGCATCGGCAGCGTTCACATAACCTTGGTTACCTTCAGCGGAAGAAATAATCGAGAGCCAAACCACATCTTTGGCCGTGTACTTTTTCTGAAGAGCTTGCATATTTCCTGAATCGTACTGCTTTCTCACAAAAGGACAGCCGTGGTTCATCCATTCTAGAACAACAATTTTTCCTTTGTAGTCTGAGAGACGAACTTCCTTTCCAGAAGCCGATGGAAGTTTAAAATCTGGGGCCATAGACCCGCTCGTGATGGCGAAACACTGAAAACTGAATATAGCGAGGAAAGCTGAGAGGATAAATTGCATAGAACACTCCTTGTTTAATGAGCAAATTCTAGTGCAACTTCTAGGGAAATCAAGGGCACATGTGTTTGACGGGGCTCAAAACTAATGGCTGGCGTCATATTAGTTTTTTTCGAGCGATTTCTTTTAATCTTTGCTAAGATTTTGCCATCAAAATTTTTATTCAGCAGAGGTCTCTATGGGTCGTAAATGGAACAACATCAAAATGAAGAAGGCCGCACAGGATAAAGTGCGCTCTCAGTCTTACACAAAAATTTTGCGGGAAATTCTTATGGCCGTAAAAAATGCGGGCCATGCTGAAATCGATTCCAACTTTGCTCTCAAGATCGCACTTATTAAGGCCCGTGAAAATAACGTACCGAAAGACAACATCGATAAGGCCATCAAAAAAGGCTTAGGCCAAGACGGTGCTATTATCGAAGAAATTAACTATGAAGCTTATGGCCTTGATGGTGTGGCGATTTTTATGGAAACGGCCACTGATAATCCAACTCGAACTGTTGGAAATATCCGTTCATACTTCAACAAGTACGGCGGAGGAATTGGAACTCAAGGATGCTTGCAATTTGTTTTTGAACGTAAAGCAATCTTTACGATCAAAGAAGAAAACCTCGGAAAGCTTTCAACTGATGATCTCATGATGGAACTCATCGATTTCAATATTGATGATGTAGAAACTGAAGATGGATACGTAACAGTTAAAGGTCCAGTAGACGCATACGGTGAGATTTACAAAAAGCTAGAAGATCTTAAAATCAAAGTTGATGACTCTGGTCTTGAGCGACTTCCTCTAAATACCAAAGAAGTGACAAAAGAGAGCTATGAGAAAATTCAGAAACTCTTAGATGTATTGGAAGGGGATGATGATATCCAAAAGGTTTATCACAACCTAGAGTGGAATGAAGCCTTCGCAGAATAATGACAAAAAAAGGCCCTCTTGCGAGGGCCATTTTTTTATCTACATCGGATTACTGCTTTACTCGCTTCTGAATAAAATATTTCTAAAAACAAAGTTCCATCTCTTTTCTCCACAGTCTCTAATCCCAGAAATGAAGCCTCTCCCTGTTCACTTGTGGCCTTCACATTCATGATGGTAATGAGGGCATTTCCTTCACATGTTGAGGTTGAAGATGTCACTTGCGTAACTCCTTGAGACGCCTCAGTTTTTACCACTGCCTTTCCATCGGCCACAACCGCCTTGGCATCT